>NZ_JBANEM010000010.1:0-220959 GCF_040187805.1 Comamonas sp. wu1-DMT | reverse complement strand
GCGAAGGCTTTTTGAATGCGGGAATAGCTCAGTTGGTAGAGCGATACCTTGCCAAGGTATAGGTCGACGGTTCGAACCCGTTTTCCCGCTCCAGGTTTTCAGAGCCTGTAGCAATACAGGTTCGCATCAGAAAGCGAAGGCTTTTTGAATGCGGGAATAGCTCAGTTGGTAGAGCGATACCTTGCCAAGGTATAGGTCGACGGTTCGAACCCGTTTTCCCGCTCCAGGTTTTTGTGATAGCGGCGCGATAGCAAAGCGGTTATGCCCCGGATTGCAAATCCGGTTAGACCAGTTCGACTCTGGTTCGCGCCTCCAGATTTCTCCAAGGAAATCAACAAGTTAGGCCACCCTTGCGGGTGGCCTTTTTGTTTTTACACGCGCAAAACCCCCGTAAAAACGATGCTGACCGCGCGTCATTCGCGGTCAAACCACGCGTGGAACTTCATTCTTGCCGTCCACACGAGTACACTTTATATGGCTGTTGTTTTATACAGTGTTAGGGGTGTATATGGCGAGTGTGCGGGAGACGCGGACGGGCCGCTTTGAGCTGACCATCAGAAACAAGCTGCTGCCCAAGCCGGTGTATTTGACTTTTGAAACGCGTGAAGAGGCCGATGCTTATGGCAAGCAGGTCGACATGCTGCTAGCTGCCGGCGTCGTGCCAGCAGATCTGGCCAGGACTGATGCCGAGCCCAAGCCGACCGAAAAGCTGCGCTACATCATCGGTGCCTGGATGAATACAGGCCAGCCCGCCAGGAGTGACATGGAGATCCTGCGACTCTTGCAGATCGAGCTGGGCAAGGTGCTCATTGCCGACATCACCTACAAGTGGGCCGAGGCCTGGGTGAAAAGCATGAAGCTCGATGCGAGCAAGAACTACGCGCCCAGCACCATCCGCAAGCGGATTGGCTCACTCTCGCGCTGCTTTGACTGGTGGCTTCGGCAGGCGGACGGCGTGAACTTCGGCAACCCGCTCAAGCTGCTGCCCCGTGGTCTGGCCTCCTACAACGGCAAGGACCGTGAAGAGATCGCACAGGCCAATGCCGCCGGCGTGCCTGGTGCGCAAGGCTTGTCTGTGCGTGTGGACGTGAGCCGAGAGCGGCGCCTGTTCCCTGGAGAGCAGGAGAAGATCGAACGGGCCATGGCGGGTGAAAAGCGGCCAGACCGTGAGCGCGCCCTGGATGCGCCAGACATGCCCGCGCTCTCTGTGCTCTTTAGGTTGATCGTCTGGACGGGATTGCGATTGCGGGAGGCCTATACCTTGACGCGTGGCCAGGTCCAGCTCGATGCGCTCAAGCTGCGCGTGCGCACCAGCAAGCAGTGGCACGGGAATGTTAAGTGGCGCGAGGTGCCGGTGCGGCCGGAGCTATTGCCCGTGCTGCGTGAGTATCTGGAAGTGCTCCCGAATGAGGGGGCGGAGCAGCTGATTTTCCCGTTCTGGGATGGTGATCCTGATGAGATGGATCGTGTGTCGCACAAGCTGTCAAACCGTTTCAGGACGGTGTTTGCTTATGCCGATTGCCAGGGGCTGGCTGAGCATGATTTGCGGCATGAGGCGACCTGCCGCTGGTATGAGATGCGTCACCCTAAAACGGGTGACTGGATGTTCCGTGAGGTAGAGATACCTGGAATGATGGGCTGGGCTCCGGGGAGCAAGATGCCGCAGCGCTACGCCAGCTTCCGTGCGGAGGATCTGGCCGCGCGCATGTACGGCTAGCACGGCATTCCATGGCTGGCCAGCAGGCCGCCCAGCTCCGGCGGCTTACGGCTCTGGCCGCGTCTGCGAGGCCGTTCGTTGGTCGGCAGCATCGGTGAGGGTGCGGCCGCAGCTTTGGCGGGGGTCTTGCCCTTTTCAAGTGCGGCCGCACGGGTGCCCTGCAGGTCTGCTTTCCGCTGGGCGGCTTCGCTCAGTGCCATTTCATTCAGGCACTGGAGCAGCGCCTGGCGCGGAATGACCCAGCTCTTACCAAACTTGACGCCTGGCAGGTCGCCGCTGCGGATGCGTGCTTCTGCCGTCTCTTTGTCGCATTTCAGAAGAGAGGCAATCTGCTCGGCCGTGTAGATATCGCTGTCGATGATTTGATCTGCGGCTTCCATGATCAGGCTCGCTTTCTTTGTTCTTGTTTGTAGGTTGTCAGGGTGGTCATGCTGTTGTCTGCCTGGTAGACATCGCCGCCGGCGGACTTGGTGCGGGCAATCAAGCGCTGTGCAGCCAGGTGCACTTCGCGTGCGGTGAGCTGCTGTAGCTGGTACTCGTGCAGATCTAGCATCGCGCCCAGTGCGTCCAGCTCATGGAAGTGCATATCGCTGGGCGCCCAGTTTTCGGCATAGCCGCTGCGCTCCTGGTAGGAGGCGCAGGCCTGCAGCGCGGCCGTGATGTGCTCCTGCAGGCCGCGCACGACGCCCATCTGCTCAATCTCTTGTGCAATCAGCATGCTGGTGTGCAGGACTGCATATTCGTTGTGCGTAGCCACGCCTTCGCGCATGTGCGCAAAGGCCGTGCGTAGTGAGCCCATGGTCTCGGCAACTTCGGCAGGCGTGAGCTTGCTGTTGTGCTGGTTGAAAACCATCAGCGGATTGCGGCCGCGCTTTGGCTGTGGTGTGTGGAAGCGTCGGCGTCCCATCATTCCCCCTTTGATGCCGCCATAACGGCGCGGGTCGATGCTTCGGCACCTTGAACCCAGTTGAGATTGAGAACTTTTTGAATGGCGCCAAGAGCTACGCCTGCTGCAACTCCTCCATGCTGGTGTGTATCGAGCGCGAAGTAGTAATCACGAACTGCCTGTGTCACTGCATCCTGCGTGTACATCCCAGCAAGCCGGGCATGGGCTTGCGCCATGCGGAAAATGCTTTTTGCGTGCCATTCCGGGTCAACAATGATGGTGTCGGCCGGATAGTTCTTTGCAAACCATTCTCGGAAGCTATCTGGCATGTCCGCCTGCGCGGGAAGTCCGGTAGCAGTGGCCAGTTGGGCGCGCAATGCCTCGATTTCCAAAGCACCACGGATGCAGACTTTTGCATCGAGCTTGTCCCAGCTGTGACCGGTTGGGTAGTTCGTTGCCATGGTTCGCAGTTGTGCGGCTGCGCTCTCGCCCTTGGGCATGATCGCAGGTTGCTGCGCCTGCGCTTCTCCACCAGTAGCCAGCAGGGCGCGCAGGATTGCAATAGCTCGCCGCATCTGGCGTTGGTCTTCTTCATCCGGCCGAACGTCTGCTTCAATCGCCATGGTGTCGATGGCCTTTTGAAAAGCGAAGCGCCATTCTCGATGCATAGGCTCAGGCAGCACCACTGGCGAGGCTGCAGCCTGGGTGGGCCGACGATTCCAAGTGGCGATAACTTCCTCGCGCGTCGCTTCAATCATCCCGCAGCCACACGCGCACTCGATGACGTGGCTGCCTGGGTGGTCGGGCATCTTTGCGCCGGCGAACTGGAGGACGTGGGTATGCGGCTCGATGGCGTATTCGGTCGGCCGCTGGCCGCAGAACGGACAGGGCAAGAGTGTGGTTGTGCTCATTGAATCACCTCAACTTCAGAGATATGGAAGGCCACGCGAATGGGCTTGCAGCGCGGGGCGCGCACGATGGAGACGTCTACGGACTCGGGGCCGATCTGGGCCACGACCGTGCCCTCGTAGCCAATCCAGGGCTTTTGTTGCTTGCCGGTAGCGGTCTCCCGGATCTGCACGCGCTCGGCCACCAGCTCCTCGGCCGTCCATTGCTTCGCTGCAGCCCCTGTCTTCGCGTCTGTATTGCCTTGGCCACCGTTAGCGGCCGCAGCCTGCGCGTCAGCAGGCTGCTGTGCGTCATCGTCCGGGTAGGGGAAGTCGTCCTCGATCTCAGGGGAGGGCGGCAGACCATGAGCCGCTTTGGCGGCTACAGGGGCTGCTTTGTCGCCTTGCGCTTTAGCGCCTGATATGGGTGCCTGGGCGACAGCCACAGGCGCCCCATCGTTGCCCTGCGCGGCTGCGGCCGCGCCTGATCCTTCCAACTCTTGCAACGCCTCAGCGATCTGGGCAGACGCATGCGCAGCGCTGGTTTTCGGCTTTTCGCTGGCCTGCGCAGCGGGCTTCTTGCCTTTTTTGGCATTGCCTCGCCCGCCATCACCGCCAGCGCGCGCAGCGGGGTGTTGGGGTAGATCGGCCTTCGGGGCGGCAGTTTGAGGGGTGGCAGCGGCCTTTCGGGCGGCTTCGGCCGCGCGCTGATTGGCCTTTGCCTGTGCCTTGATGGCTTCAATGTCTATGCCGCAAGCGGTTGCCAGCGTCTGCAGCTGCTCATTCGGCTGGGTGTATGGGTTGCGTTCATCCCACCATGGTGAGTAGGCACTATCTCTGAGAGCGATCACTGCGCCGGCGGTGCTGATAGGGCTGGCCTCGGCTTGCTCCTTGATTGCCGCGACTGGTGCGACCTTGCCCAAGTCCATCAGCTTGCAAAGCGTTTGCGCGTGGGCGGTATTGATCGTGTTGACGATATTGCGCGCAGCCATCAGGGTGATGCAGTCTTGCGCGGCCTGGCTGGGTGCCTGTAGGTGCTGCACGATGGCGGCAAGCGTGCCCTGGCGCCACGCGATTTCGTAGTCTGTCTTGAGCTGGGCTTTGGCTGATTCCTCATTGAGCTTGGCCGTGCGTTCAGCCTCCTCAGCCAGCTTCGCCTCGGCTTCCTTGGCGCCGGCCATAGCCAGCAGTTCTCGGGCTTGCTCTGGGCGCAGCACCGGGATGAGGTCTTTATTGTTGTGCGGGTTGACGATGATGGTGGCCTGCACGCCTGCCTGCTCCATGACCTCGGCCAATGCAGTCCGCAATGTCTTGCCCTTGATTGGGCTGTCGTCCTTGCTGTCCAGGCGCAGATAGCCTTCCACCCGGTTGCTGAAACTGCTGGTGACCAGGGCCTTGGCCTCGCGGCCGTCGATTACTTCGGCGCCCAGCTGCTCGGCCTGCTTGCGCACATTGGCCGCGTGTGCCTCTTCTTTTTCGCGGTAGCAGGGCGGGTTCGTGCACACGTCTGCACTCTCCACGTCCGTAAACATGTCCGGGTTTGCGCCGGTGCGATGGGTGCAACTGCTGCACGTGCCTGCTGCCGGGCAAAGATTCGCGTCTTCACGGTCAAACTGCGCATACTCCAGCTTGAGCATGTAGCTGTGGCGAACCAGGTCTTGCGCGGCACGGGCACTCATGCGGCTGCCATTCATGCTAGACCGGGTGAGAATTTCTTCCAGTGCCTTGATCTGCAGCTGCTCGTTGGGAATACGGGCAACCGGGAGAGCAGCAGAGAAGTCAATCTTGCCTTCGCGCAGTGCGTGTTGGCCTTCCTGGCACAAGTCCAGATCTTGACCCGCGTATGCACATAGCTCTTGCTCTTGCCGATCTTCTGCGCCACTTGCTCCAGGCTGATGCCCTGGCTATCCATCAGGGTGCGATAGCCCTCGGCCTCTTCCAGCTCGGTCACGTCCTCGCGCTGCAGGTTCTCAATGACCTGGACTTCCAGGGCCTGCTCGTCGGTCATGGGGCGGATCATGGCCGGGATCTGCACAACCTTGGCCAGCTGGCAGGCACGCCAGCGGCGCTCGCCGGCCACCAGCTCATATTCGGGCGCGGGCTGCTTGAGTGCGCGGGCTTCGCGGTGTGTGTCTTCCAGGCGGTGGCCTGGGAGCGGGCGAATCAAGATGGGCTGATGCACACCGCTGGCCGCGATGCTGTCTGCCAGCTCCTGCAGCTTGGTCGGGTCGAAGCGCTTGCGCGGGTTGGTCAGGCTGCGGGCAATGCTGACGATTGCCACATGGTCCATGCGCTCGCCGGCGCCGGGCATTGGCATGGCCTGGCTAATGGGGTCTTGGGTGTCAGTCATGCTGTTGCTGCTCCATTGCAGGCCACTTGGCCGGTGGGAGGGTTGGCGTAGGTCGTAGCGTTATCCGTCCATGTGTGACGTTTGCGAAATTCCTGATCGCGGTAAGCGAGGCCCAGGCCGCAGTGCATGCATTTGCGGCTTTCATGGGTGTAGGGCTTGCCATCGCTAGTGCGCAGATGCAGCGTGACGGTCTGGCCTTGTGTCATGCTGCCTCCTGGGCTTTGCCGAGCTTGGCCAGCAGCGCATAGGCCTGCTTGTGCAGGTGGGTGATGCTGTGGCTGTTGACCAGCTGGTAGTCGGGGCCGAACTCGGCGCCTGTGGTTTCGCTGCTGTGCGAACCTGGCTGGGGCTCAAAGCCGGGGCGGGTGATCTGCCACAGGCTGGCGCCCAGTTCGCGCAGCAGTTCGGCCTCGTTGGCATTGCGCACATCAGTCACTACAAAGCGGTTCTGGCCGTCTCGGTGCGCCCTGACAAATCGCGTCGTGAAGGCATCGAGCCAGTAGTGCGGATTGTTGGCGCGGCGGTATTCGGTGCCCCACCATTGCATGATCTGGCGCGGGCTGCGGGGCGCGCTCAGGTCCAGTTTGTCGAGGTGGACCCAGATCCGATTCACAAACTCGTTGTCCATGCAGCGGCGCAGGGCGAGCGCTGACATGGGGTGCTCTTTGGTCTCGCGCTGGATGAGCAGCTGGATCGACACGTCAAAGGCACGGCCGATTTCATCGCGCAGCGCATCGGCAAAGGCCAGCTTTGTGTAGCCGTGGTGTCCAGCTAGGTAGTCGGCCACAGTGTCCTTGCCCGCGCCGGCGGGTCCAGTCAGGGCGACGATGATGGGGTCAAGCATGGGCATGTGTTGCCTCCTTGGGTGGGGTTGTGTTGGCCTGCGTTGTGCGGCCGTGGACTTGGATGCGGCTGGACATGCCCAGCGTGGTGCGCAGCTGGGCGATGGGTGCCCAGACCGTGACGCGCATGCCTTTTTTCATGGTCTTGGCGGCGCGGTCTGCATCGCCACGCATTGCGGCGGGGTAGACCTGCTCGGCGCGCACAGGGGCGGTGCAGCTGCCGTCTGTCTGCATGACCAGGCAGAGCACGGGCATGGCGGTGTTGTCGTCGCCCATGGGGCGGGTGCGGACCTCGGCGTCCTGCAGCAGCACGCCGCTCAGTTCGATTTGAGCGTCGGTCGTCATGCTTTGATCTGCAGGCTGAACTGCAGCTCCAGGCCTTGCGTGGCGATGATGTAAGTCGCTGCCGTGGCGGGCGCGATGATGGCGACCCAGGCCAGGACAGCGATGAGCATGCGCTGTCGGCGCATGCGATCCATCTGACGGCGACTGCGTGGACGCTGGGGCAGCAAGGTGGTTGTCTTCATGCTGCCGCCTTCCGTGCGCTGATGCGTTGCGTGTTGCCGAAGCGAACCATTGCGCGGTCGATTGCGGCGCAGCTGCTGGTGGCAAGGGTGGTGCGGCGCTTGCCGCCACAGGTGACGATGTAGCGGGTCAGCATTTGCCCTCCTGGCGCCTTTTTGCACGCAGTTCGTGTAGTTCTCGAGCCTTTTGAACAGCGGCGTTTACACCGATGTGAAGGAGCCCGCCGTACTGAATTGCTTTGTCTTCGTCGGTTCGTGCGCATTCGGTTAGTGCAAATTCACCGTCGAGGATGGCGTTCGATACTTTGCTGTTCTTGAGCTTCGACCAGTGCGCGCGCAAGACCTCGGCTGATGCTCGGTTTTCAGCTGCGATCAAGATCCAGATATCGCATCGCGCGAGAGCCGACATAAAGGGGAACCCGTTCAATGGATGCTTGCTAGTGCACGCGTGTGCACTCTGTATTCGGGGTGCTGTGCACACGTGTGCACAGGCTTGTGTGGTGCTCATCCTCTGCTCCTTGGGCAAGAAAAAGCCCGCCTGGTCAGGGCGGGCAGATCCTGCTGAGCACATGCGGCACCACTCGGGCGCGAGAAAAAGGCCGCATAGCCCGTGGCAAGTAAGAGAGGGAGGGAGGAGAAGAACCACGGGCGCGGCACAAACCTAAGCGCATTGGCCGGGGTGGCAATGCGCTTAGGTTTGCCCTGCACGGGGCAGGGCAAGGCACCGAGGGGTGCCGTATGTGCTCAGCAGGTTGTTAACGACCGGGGCTGGCCCGGTCGATGCCGTGGAGCCCATCGCGTTGGTGCGACGGGTTGCATAGTAGCATTGCTTCTTGAAATGTCAACAGCTACGCTTCTTTTGTGCTTCTGTGATGGGTGAACTCAGATTCTGATGCTGTCAGGAAAAGCATTCATCTTTGGTTGCCTTGGGAAAGATAGAGCAGCGCCACAGCATTTGCTTCTTTCCTGTTCGTTGATTGCTCGTGTAGCTCGCGACCTCACTGCTAACCTCTTTGGGGGCTAGAGGGAATTTTCTTGGGGATGCTGTCCCTGTCTCCCAGAAATGGACATAGCAGAAGGCTTTGTTAAAGCAGTAGCCTTCAGCTGTTCTCAGGAGAAATGCCTGATCTCTAATCTGAGGTTTAGGTACCGTAAAAAAATAGTGATCGCCTTGTTGTCCAACCAGCTGAAGGTTAATTTTTTCGGCGTGAGCTGAAAAGTAGCAAGTAGCTAATAGCGGGAAAATAGCTATTTTTAAGCGTGAGATTTTCATGAAAATCGATTAGAACTGTTCGCTACGCCAAACGGTTAGGATTTTTCCGAAAACTTGAAAATCCATACCGCTCTTAATATCAAAAGACTCATAATCTGGATTAAATGACTTAGCCCTTAATATCATTCCGTGTTCGCTTGGTATTCTTTGTAGCTGCTTAATGAATCCGTATTGTTCGACGCGGAAAAAGAATATTCCATCATGGTCAACATGGGTTACACCACTATCCATAAGAAGAGGATCGCCGGGGTTGTATCTCGGCTTCATGGAATTCCCGAATCCAGTAACAATACATAGATTATTGGCGCTGGTGTATGAAGGAACGTTGAGTTTTAGCCAGCTTTTATCCACGCGCCAACTTTTTATAAATCCTGGAGGGTGATCTTCTAAAGTGAAACCGGGGCCCATAGCGCCATATGCGGAGTATTGGGAAATTAGTACCTCATTGGCACTCGCATTGTCACCAATTCTGTACTCGGCAGAAGGTTCTGCAGCAATGGATATGGTTTGAGCTAGCCGTGGGCTGAAGTCTGAAATATTGCATTTCAGTCCTTTTGCAAAACCAATTGCTGCTTTCAGGCTAAGGGGGCGCTCGCCACGAAGAAACTGACCAACAGCGCTTTGGCTTCCTATGCCGAATTCTTCTCCGAAAACGGCTTGGCCAGGATGCTCTCTGCTGTCCCAGAGGGCTTTCAGTTGCTGTGCTTCTTGATGTGCTTCGGGGGTGCTCTTGAGCTTGCTATCTGACATGAGGGAACAGTAGCTTAGCTACTGGAAAACACATAACAGCAATGCTTTTGACTTTATCAAGAAGCAATGCTACTATGTGCGAATGAGCAACATCAAAGCTATTCGCCTTGCGCTTGGGCTTACTCAGCAGAAATTTGCTGAGGGGGTGGGCTGTACCCAGAGTGCTGTTGGGCAATTTGAGCGCGGAGAGACCACCCCTTCAGTGGAAATCGGTAAGCGGGTTGTAGGTCTTGCAGCTGACGCAGGGCGGGAAGTGTCTCTTGATCATGTGTACGGAATGAAGCCTTGGGGCGATGTGGCTGTCCATGGCTAACCGTCTCACTTTTACCCACCGCCCAGAACCGAGCTGCACAGCTGCCGGGCGTTTTGTCTCCCCGCTCCATCAAGGTGCTGCACGCATTGGCAGTTGCGTGCGGCTTGCTGTGCTGCGGGTGGTGGGCTTTTTTATTCATGGACGCAGTGTCGTTGCTGCGGTCGCGGGCCGAAAGCCTGAAATTTTTCTGTTTCAAGGGGGTGGGCTGTGACCTGCTATCTGTCTCCCAATGCATGGCGCGATGTGCTCTACAACGCAGTGCGCAACACCCCCGGCGGCGTCTCAGCCGCTGCCACGTTTCTGACCGTGCGCCGTGGTCGCAGCATTCACACCGAGACCCTGCGCGCCCGCCTGCGTGGCGTGGATGGCGAATGGATCAATCTGGAGATGCTGGAGCTGCTGACGGAATGGATGCAGGAATGCCGCGACCCTGGCTCCCTCAAGTGGCTGAGCATGCTGAACCAGCAATACGGCATGGTGGCTATGACCTTGCCCCCGGCTCCTCCTGGTGGCTGGCCCTGCGAGGCTGAAGCCATCCAGAAGAAGCTACTGCAGCTGGGCGTTGAGGGCGGGTCTCTGACAGCCCTGGGCATGCGCGTCACCGAGGACAAGCGAGTGGAGCCGGCCGAGGCTGAGCAGATGTGCGCCCAGATCATGGGCGAGGTGGAGCTGCTCCTGCGCTTGCACCGCAATGTGCGCCGCGCTGCCGGCCTGGAGGTGGACCTATGAGGCCCGCAGGAGAAATCAGCCTGGCCTTGTTGCAGGCCGTTGAGCATCTGGCGGCTGCAGGCCGCGGTGCAACGTTGCGTGAGATCGCAGCACAGGCGCAGGTGGGCCTGGATGCAGCTCGCACTTTGGTGCCAAAGATGAAGCGCTATGGCCGTCTTGTGATTTGTGGGCAGCGCAAGGTGCCTGGCCGCAATCGCCCGGCAGCCGAGTACGCGCTGCCTCATCAAATTCATGCCGCCAATGAGGCGGATTTCGTTGGCCTCTCGCAGGCCATGCAGCTCTGGGGGTAAGGGATGGTTGTAGTGCACGTCGCTGGTGTTAGGGACGCCGGCGTGTCGATGTTCTGTCAGGGATGGCAAGGGGGTGCTGCATGAACCAGCGCCGCAATGACTTGCCGCCCATTCAGTTCGGCCCGCTGCGTAAAGCGCTGTTGGCCAATGCAGAGAATCTGGTACCGCGCTGGCTGCCTGGTGGGCAGTTTGACGGTCATGAGTACAGGTGCGCCGACTTGAGTGGCGGGCACGGGCATAGCTGCAGTGTCAATGTGAAGTCGGGCAGTTGGGGTGACTTTGCCACGGGTGACCAGGGCAACGACCTGATCGGCCTGTACGCCGCAATTCATGATTTGAGCAATGCCAAGGCTGCCATTCAGGTGGCGCGCGAGGAAAAACTGGAGAGCGTGGCCGGGCTGGTGATTCAGTCCAGCGGAGCCCCCGTGGTGCCCACAGCCAACCCGCGCCCAGCACCCGCGCCCAAAGCGGACAAAACTCGTGACCAGGAAGAGTGGAGCACGCTGCGGCCGGTGCCAGGGAATGCGCAACAGCCCACGTTCTGGCACAAGCACCGTCAGCTGGAAGACCTGGAGCACAAAGCTGAGTACCGTGTGGGTGCTGATTTGCACGGCTTTGTGATGCGGTACCGCACCAGCGATGGCGGCAAGGATACTTTGCCGCACACGTTTTGCAGTAGTGCCCGCGATGCGTCTCGTGCTTGGAAGTGGAAGACCTGGGACGAACCCCGGCCGCTGTATTTCCCCAGCCACGAGCTGCCCAATGGTCGCACGGTCATTCTGGTTGAAGGCGAACTCAAGGCAGACGTACTGCAGCAGTTGCTGGATGCGGTGGCCCCTGGCATTTACTGCGTGGCCAGCTGGGCCGGTGGCAGCAAGGCGTGGAAGAAGGCGGGCTGGGATTGGCTTGCCGGGGCCACGGTGCTGTTGTGGCCTGACTGCGATGCGCAACGTGAGAGGTTGACCAAGGCCGAGCAGGCCGAGGTGAAGGATAAGCCCGAAGCGAAGGAAGCCTTGCAACTGACAAAAGCTTTGCTGCCTGCACACAAGCAGCCGGGCATGGGCGCGATGCTGGGTATTGGTGGCCATCTGGTGGCTGAGCAAGGCTGCACTGTGCAGCTGTTGCCCATTCCTGAGCCAGGCGCGAAGCCCAGCGGCTGGGACTGCAAGGACGCCATCAAGGATGAAGGCTGGACCGGTGAGGATGTGCTGGCCTTCTTCGGCCGCGCACAGCCATTGCCGTCTGTCGATGCGTCTGCAGACGCGCCCGATCAGGCTGATGCCCCTGCGGCAGCGGGTGGAAGTGGTGGCAAGCCGCCAAAACGCGATGCCCCCGTTGGCACGGACAGCGGCGGGTCTAGTCCGCCCTCGGGTGACCCTGATGACCTGGACTGGCTGTGGCAGTTCTACGACCGCAAGAAGTACCGCTGGGATCTGCGTCGCAGCCTGGTGGTGGCGGCCTTGCAGAACGATCCCAAGCTCAAGGGCTGCGTTGCATTCAATGAGCTGAGCAAGAGCACCAGTGTGCGCAAGGCGTGGCCATGGCCGCATGCCAAGGAGGGCGGGCTTGAGGCCGATAGCACTTTGCTGCTGGGCATGTACTTGAATGATGTGTATGGCGTGGGCGATGTCTCTACCCAGAACATCAAGGACGGCATTGCCACGGTGGCCTATACGGAACGCTATCACCCGGTGCGTGAATGGCTGGCTGATCTGGAGTGGGACGGCAAGCCGCGCCTGGACAAGTGGCTGATCCATGTGTTGGGTGAGTCCCCCGAGACGCTGAAGGCGCCGATGGATGAGTACCTGGCGCTTGTCGGTCGCTACTGGGTGATGGGCATGGTCTGGCGGGTCATGGAGCCCGGCTGCAAGTTTGACTATATGCCTGTGCTTGAGGGCAAGGGCGGCTTGCGTAAGTCCACGCTGGGCCGCTTGTTGGCGGGCCGGCCTGAATGGTTCAGCGACACCAAGTTTGACCTGAGCAGGGGCAAGGAAGCCTATGAACAGGTGCGCGGCAAGTGGCTGTATGAGATCCAGGAAATGTCCAGCTTCTCAAAGGCGGACGTGAATGACATCAAGGCCTTTGTGTCGTCGATGGTGGACAACTACCGGGTGGCCTATGGCGACCAGGCGCAAGAGTTCCCGCGCCAGTGTGTGCTGGTGGGATCGACCAACGATAAGAAATATCTGCGCGACCGCACGGGCAATCGTCGCTTCTGGCCTGTGCCGGTGCGCCACAAGATCAAGACCGAATGGATTGAGAAGTGGCGCGACCAGCTGATGGCCGAGGCCTATGCGCTGTATCAGAAGGGCGGCGAGCGTTACACGCCGACCGAAGAGGAAGAAGAGCGCCTGTTTGTGCCCATGCAGGAAAGCCGTCAGCAAGATTCGGCCGTCGATAACGAGCTGTTCAAGCTGCTGACCCGTGCGGCCACAGCTGATGCGCGATTTATCAACAGCGATGCTGAGCGCGTGGCCGTCAATTCGCTGATCAGGGCCTTGGGCGTTGACATTGGCAAGGCCACCTCTGTCCTGAAGGGGCAAATAGAGGCGTGGCTTGAAAGCAATGGCTGGCAGTTCAAAGGCCGTCAGCGCGTCAACGGCGTGCTGGAGTCGGGCGTGTACTTCCGGCCCGATGTGTGGCCCCCGGCCGAAGAGGATGAGGCGTCCGCATCGTGGACGCAGCAAACGGATGTGACCGCTTCACCTGAAGTCGCGCCTGGCGGTGCATCGACAACCTTTGAGGCCCCACCTCTACCTGCTGGCATTGGCGCAGCGGGTGGCGGCGGCTATGGGCCTATGGACGGAGACGATGAACCGTTCTAACCCCTTTTCTATTGACATGGTGGCAGCGCCTGAATCGCGCTGCACTGCCCACGTGGCTGGAGGCGAGATTCGCGTCCACGTGGTGGCATGGGCGATGGTGCGCCCGGCCTGCGGTGCAGTGGCGGGGATGGGCTGCCATGCGCCTATGAGTTGATTCTGTTCAGTTGTTCAGGCTGTTCAGGCGTTTGCCTAGTGCCATATAGCAATCACTACCCCTCTCTTTTGGGGTTGAAGCTGCTGCATTGCCTAGTTGATGACTGTTCAGCCTGGATGACTGAGACAAGCGCATGCCGGGGCGCATAGGCACAGGCGCGCGTGCGCTCGGGCAAATCCGCAATTCCCTCTTATCAATTAACTGAACAGGGTGAACAGATGAACAAAGATGTTAGGGCATCAGTCAAAGTGGGTGGTCAGGGCCAGTGGTCTGATCATGAGAAGTGGTTGATTGAGCAGGGGCAGCAGCGCATCAAGAATTCGATGCCCGAGGTTTACAAGACCATTTGCCGGTATGCAGAGAAGGACTCGAATGTGTGGCGCATCGTGCGCTTGGGCCTGATTGGTCGGCCCGATCAGTTCTGGGCCTGCGAGGCTGGGCATGTGGCGGGTGCACCGTTCACACAGTTCAAGCGGGCTGTCGAGGTGTCGCGCCTGATGTCCCGGTTCGGTTGTGCACACGTGTGCATGATCGCCGGCCACGGTGATCTGGGAGGCTCCTGACCATGGCGCGGATCGAGCACATCAAGCGTCGCCTGGACAACTGGGCGCTGTGGAAGGCCCGGCTCAACAGCTCAGGCCTGGGCTTCCATTCGATGAACGTGCTGGCCGTGGATGTGTGGAGCCGCAACAGCTACAACGGCAGCATGATCCCGCACATCGACCAGGAAGGAGAGGAGACGGATCAGGCGGTGGAGGCGTTGAAGCCCGGAAAGATTCACCTGTACCAGACGCTGCATGCCTACTACCTACAGGACCTCGGCGTGCAGTTGATAGCCCGCAGCACAGGTAAGAGCCCCAGCACCATCCATTCGCACTTCGACCAGGCGGACCACTTTATCGCTGGCTGGTTGCAGGAGCAGGCCAGGGTGAGGGAAGAGAAAGAGGCATTAGCCCGTGGCCGCGAGTACATGGCGAAGCAAGGGAGTTTTTCCACATAGAGAGTTGCAGTACATTTGCGGCAAGCTAGTGCTCAGTGCCCCTAACCGCTGAGTCCTTGCCGGGAACCCCGCCAGTTTGCGCTGTGCGGGGTTTTCTTTTGTCCTCCCCCTCGGAGCAACTATGAGCAACGCCAGCAAACGGGCGCATGACGACCGGCGAGGCAGCTCGCACTCGCGTGGCTACAACTATGCATGGCAACAGGCCCGCGATCAGTTCCTGCGTGACAACCCATTGTGTGCAGAGCATGCAAAGCAGGGAGACGTGGTGCCCGCATCTGTGGTTGACCACATCGAAGCGCCGCGACTGCGCGAGGCCAGGGAGTCGGGAGATCCGGCTCGGCTGACTGCAGCTCAGCAGTTGTTCTGGAGCCGGTCCAACTGGCAGCCCTTGTGCAAGCACTGCCATGACTCGGTGAAACAGCGGGTTGAAAAGTCAGGTCGGGTGCCTGGATGCGACCCCTCGGGGCGCCCATCAGACCCGTTTCACCCATGGAACCGACGCCGACCCGAGGGGGAGGGGGGGGTGAAAAATTCGACCCCTTGAAGGGTCAAGACCGACAGCCCCTCTCTATACGCAAAATGCGGGAAATATGGGGAGGGGGGGGATCAAGTGAGGAGGCCATTATGGCAGGAAACGCAAACTCTGGCCGCAGTGCCAAACCCTCTTTTCTGCACCTTGCAGGCGGAAATGCCAGCAAAAAAAAACGCGGCTGAACTGCTCCGCGAAGTGGAGGCGCAGACGATCGCATCAAGCGAGCCGCCGATGCCGGAATTCCTCAGCCCGGCTGCTCAGGAAGAGTGGCGCCGCGTGGTGGTCGATCTGCTCACGCTGGGCTGGGTGCATCAGCTGGACATGATGGCCCTGGCCTCCTACTGCGAGGCCGTGGCCGACTGGCGCCGGTTCCGTGAATTGATCGCCAAGAAGAATCTGGCAGATCCAGAAAGCGGCGACGTGCAGACCTACGCCACGGGCGCAAGGCAGATCAGCGTGTGGCGCCAGTTGGCAAACGACGCGGAAAAGCGCGCGAACGCCGCTGGCGCGTTGTTCGGTATGTCGCCCCTGGCGCGGCGAAACATGAAAGCTGCGCCGCTGCCGCAGGGGGAGTTGTTCGGAAATGACGAAAAGGACGCCGTTAGCCGCTACTTCAGCTGATTGCCGCGTCCTTAAATTCGCGCGCCGCGTGCTGCAGGGGCGCATCATCGCTGGCCCACTGGTACGCGCAGCATGCAAGCGCCATCTCAGTGACCTCAAGTCCGGGCACAAGCGTGGGCTGGTTTGGAACCAGAAGGCCGCAGATAAAGCCATTGGGTATTTTGAGGATGTCCTCAAACTCAACGGTGGAGAGTTTGAGGGGAAACCTTTCCTGCTGGCGCCCTGGCAGGCCTTCATCGTAGGGAGCCTTTACGGCTGGTTCATGGATGACGGGCAGCGCCGCTTTCGCGTGGTCTACATCGAGACGGGCAAGGGCTCGGGCAAGAGCCCGCTTGTGGCGGGCATCGGCCTCTATGGACTGGCATCGGATGGCGAGCAGCGCGCGGAAATCTATGCTGCCGCTACAAAGAAGGATCAGGCCCAGATCCTGTTCCGGGATGCGGTGGCGATGGTCAATCAATCGCCTGGTCTCAGCTCGCGCCTGGTGCAATCTGGCCGTGACGAGAAGGTGTGGAACCTGTTCTACCCGAGCAAGAACAGCTTCTTCAAAACCATCTCTGCAGATGAAGGTGGCTCAGGGCCGCGCCCTCATGTGGGCCTGATTGACGAGGTGCACGAGCACAAGACGGCGACGGTGATTGACATGATGATCGCCGGCACAAAGAGCCGCCGGCGGGCCATGGTGATCATGATCACCAACAGCGGCAGCGACAAGAACACGCCTTGCGGCCAGTATCACGATTACGGTGCAGACGTGTGCACAGGAAAGGCACAGGATGATCGGTTCTTCGGTTTCATTTGCTCGCTCGATAAGGGCGACGACCCGATCAAGGATGAGCGCTGCTGGCCGAAGGTCAATCCGTCGCTGAGATATCGCCTGCCAGGTCAGCGCGAAGGCATCCCCGGATACGCCTACCTGCGGGCACAGGTGCAAGGTGCCAGAGGCATGCCATCGAAGCAGGCCAAGGTGCTGCGCCTGAATTTCTGCGTGTGGACTCAGGCGGAGTCGCCTTGGATTGACTGGGAGATTTGGAGCAGCGCCGCAGACAAAGTGCCGATGCGCTTGCTGCGCAATCGCAGGGCTGTTGCTGGCCTGGACTTGTCCAGCACCACGGACTTGACGGCTTTCGTGCTGCTCTTCTTCCCAACGGTCGAAGACCCGTACTGGCGATTGATGCCGTATTTCTGGATACCTGATCACGACATCGATGAGCGCGAGAAGCGTGACCGGGTTCCTTACCGAGAGTGGATTGAGAAGCGCCAGCTGGAGACGACACCAGGGAGAGCTGTCAGCCGTCTGTTTGTGTTGCGCCGCCTGCAAACCATCTGTGATTTCTTCGGTGGTGTGGAAAAGATCGCCTATGACCGCTGGCGCATTGAGGATCTGATCCAGCTTATGTCTGAGCACAGCATCAGCTTGCCGCCCATTGAGAAATTCGGTCAGGGCTATCAAGACATGGCCCCAGCGGTCGATGAGTTTGAGCGTCGTTTGCTCGGCGCTCCCTTGGAGGGGTCGGAGCCACTGGAGGACATGGAGGTCATCGAGCAGTTGCGGCATGACTCGAATCCTGTGCTGACCTGGAATGCGGCAAATGCTGTGGTGACTGCTGACCCAGCAAACAACCGGAAGGTCGATAAGTCCAAGTCAATTGGCCGAATTGACGGCATCGTCGCCTCGGTCATGGCTTGCGGTATCAGCGGGAAGGGCTCCCAGTTGGGCGGCCCTTCCATTTACGAATCAGGAGTGCGGATATGAAGCTGCGGATTCTCTCGTTTGTGTTTGGAGTGCTCGGCTTCGCCCTCCTGGTTAGTGGGCTGGCACTTTGGAGCGTCCCGGTGGCGCTGTGCGTTGCCGGGGTTTGTCTGTTGTTGTACGCGCTGTTGCTGGATAAGGCAGCAGCCGCATTGATCGCCAAGGGCGAGCCCAGCTAGTAAAGGATTGCCATGTTTTTTTCCTCGCTGCTTGGCGGTAGCGGCACGGGCGACCTGATCGATAGCAAAAGCAGTTTTTGGAACGGCTTTCTGGGATCGATCGGCATGAGCGCGTCCGGTGTGCGCGTCACGCCTGAATCCGCGCTGGCCCTGCCCATCCTGCAGAACTGCGTCACGTTGCTGGCCGAAAGCCTGGCCTCGTGCCCTGCAGAGCTGTATGAGCGCCTCGACGATGGGGGGGCGGGTCGCTGCCACTGAGCACCCGCTTTACAACGTCCTGCGCAGCAAGCCCAACGACTTCCAGACTCCCTACGAACGGGTAGAACTGTCGCAGATGGCCGCAGGTCTGCGCGGCAACAGTTACTCCTTCATCGACCGTGACGATCACGGCCAGGTCAAGGCACTTTGGCCTCTGGACTCATCCAAGGTCACAGTGCTGAAGGGGCCGGATCTACTGCCCTATTACCAGGTGGCCGGCGCCGGTGCACCGCTGCCCATGCGCCTGGTGCACCACGTTCGCTGGCATAGCCATAACGGTTATGTGGGGCTGTCGCCTATCCAGCTGCACGCCGATGCCATTGGCCTTGCTCAGACAGTACGGACATTTGCGGGAAAGTCATTTGCCAACGGAGCCAGTCTGTCGGGCGTCATTGAGCGGCCCAAGGAGATGAGGGCCATCACTGACCAGGCCACCATCGACGGGATCATCAACCAGTGGGGCAGCAAATTTAGCGGTGCAGACAATGCTCGGAAAGTGGCGTTGCTGCAGGAGGGCATGACCTTCAAGGCGGTGTCGCTGTCCAACGTTGATGCCGAGATGATCTCCATGCTCAAGACATCGGGCGTGGATGTGGCGCGGATCTACAAGATCCCGCTGCCCATGGTCAACGACCTGGAGAAGGCCAACTACAACACCATTGAGCAGTTGCTGATCCATTTCGTGGTGTTCGCGCTGCTGCCCTGGGCCAAACGGCACGAGGGCGCAATGATGCGCGACTTCCTGCTGGATAAGGAGCGGGGGCGTTACTTCATCGAGTTCAACCTGTCTGGCCTCATGCGGGGCGACCAGAAGAGTCGCTACGAGGCCTACGCCATCGGGCGGCAGTGGGGCTGGCTGTCGGTCAACGACATTCGGCGCCTGGAAAACATGCCGCCCATTACTGGAGGCGATACCTACCTGCAGCCGCTGAACATGGTGGATGCCAGCAAGGGCACGCCGGATCTCAACAACCCTCAAGTGCGCGCCCAGTTGGTGAACCAGCAGCGCGAAATTGAAAAACTACTGGCACCGCAATGAAGAGCTATCTCCGTGCAGCCGGGCTGCTGTTCAATCAGCCCCTTCTCGCCACGCCCGACACGGTCGAAATGGCCGTGCGCTGGGCCAATCAGACCATGGGCCTGAATATCATCAACCTGCCAGGCCCGGCCGAGCCGCGCATGTGGCACGACGATGACGACTATTCAGCTGCGCTGGCCAGGCAGGAAGCCGAGCGCCGGGCGGTCATTGAGTCCACGGGCGTAGAGGTGATCGCTGTGCATGGCCTGCTGGTCAGCCGTGGCGCTCACATGAACGTCTGCGAAACAATGACCAGCTATGAAGGGCTGCGCAGCGAACTGCGCCGCGCGGTGGCTGATCCCAAGGTGGAGCGCATCGTGCTGGACATCGACAGCCCTGGCGGTTCTGCCACGGGTGCTTTCGAGCTGGCCTCCGATCTGCGGGCCATGAGTCGGCAAAAGCCCATCACGGGCATCGTCAACTTCCAGGCCTTCAGCGGTGGCTACCTGATCGGGGCGGCTTGTTCCGAGCTGGTGGTCAGCCGCACCAGCGGTGTGGGCAGCATCGGCGTGATCGCCAAGCATATGGATCGTTCTGTGATGGAGGAGCGGGCCGGCGTCAAAGTGACCACGGTCTACGCTGGCGCCCACAAGAATGACCTCTCGCCGCATGAACCCCTCACGGAGCAGTCTCTGCAGTACCTGCAAGGTCTGGTCAATGAGGGCTATGCAATGTTTGTCGATGCGATTGCGGAATATCGCGGGCTGAGCCCTGATGCAGTGCGCGCCACGGAGGCCGGCGTCTATCGAGGTCAAGCGGCCATCAGCCTGGGCCTGGCCGACCGCCTGGAAGCACCGACCGACGCCCTCGACAACATCACCCGCGCCATCGCCGTGACTCGGGCAAACCGCCCCAGCGGCAGTCGCCTATCTGTACGCGCTGCAGCTGCTGCAGCACAAGTTCAACTCTGACGCGTTCGCGGCAGATCTCCCGGCCCGCTGGCAATCGCCATGCGGGCTTTTTTATTGCCTCAAGGAAGCAAACCATGTCTCTCGTGACTCAACTCCGCAGCGAACGCGCCCAGCTCAATACCCAGCTGCAAGCCCTGGCACAGAAGGAAGCTGGCGGCGAAACCCTCTCGGCTGAAGAGCTGCAACAGTTCACATCCCTGGAAAGCCAGATGGCTGACCTGACCGCAAAAATTGCCCGCGCCGAATCGGCAGAGCGCCTCGCAGCCTCGGCGGCGGTGCCGGTCACTGAATCGGGCCGTGGCATTGCATCGCCTCCCGGCCAGACTCCTCACATCACTGTCACCAGCAATGAAGCGCCTGGCGCGCAGGCCGCTCAGATTGTGCGCCTTCTGGGCGCTGCGGGCGGCAGCCAGCTGCAGGCAGCAGAGCTGGCCCGTGCTGGAGGCTTTGACAACGAGGTGGTGATGGCGCTCAGCACAGTCACGCCTGGTGCGGGTGGTGTGCTGGTCCCCACCAATATGGCCACTTCTGTGATTGAGGCATTGCGGCCGCATGCCGTCATGCGTCGCATGGGTGCGCGCTCTCTGCCGCTGCTCAACGGCAACATGACGCTGCCCCGCATCAAAGACTCCACCACCATCTCCTATATCGGTACGGAGACGGACATCCTTATCACGGGCATGACCTTCGCGGATATGAAGCTGCAGGCCAAGAAGCAGGCCGGACTGGTGCCTATCGCCAATGACCTGCTGAAGTTCTCTGGCGTCAATCCCCAGGTGGATGCACTGGTCGCGCAGGACATGCTGGTCACGAAGGCGCTGTTTGATGATGTGACCTTCATCCGCAACGTGGGTAGCGACCTGGAGCCCAAGGGCCTGCGCTACCTGGCATTGCCCTTTAACGTGGTGACGGCGCCGGTCAACCCTGACCTGCAGGACATTGATATGTTCCTGGGTGGTCTGATGCTGCGCCTGGAAGCGGCCAACGCCAACATGGCCAACTGCGGCTGGCTGATGGCACCCCGCACCGTGCGCTGGCTGCAGGCGCTGCGTGATGGCAACGGCAACAAGGCTTATCCCGAAATCGAACAGGGCCAGCTCAAGGGCTACCCCATCGGCATCACAACTCAGATTCCGGTGAATCTCGGCGCGGGCGGCGATGAGTCGGAGATCTACTTCAACGACTTCTCCGACAACTACATCGGCGAAACCGGCCAGATGACCATCGCTTACAGCAATGAAGCGACCTACAAGAACGCGGGCGGAGACGTTATCTCTGCCTTCCAGCGCGATCAGACGCTGATTCGCCTGATTGATCACAACGACTTTGGTCTGCGTCACGTCGAGTCCGTGGCAGTCGGCACCGCTGTGAAGTGGGGCGCCGGCATGTAAATCGGCTCCGGCCTCCGGGCCGGGTTTATCGGACTTTAAGGAATCCAATCATGAGCAAGCAAGACAACGTGGCAGTGCAGTTTCTTAAGACCTGGCGCGGCTACAACAAGGGCGAAGTCGCAGGCTTCCCAGCTGAGCAGGCTGAGGCGCTGGTCAATGGCAAGGTGGCCGAGCCGTATAGCTCGGTCAAGAAGCCTGCGACCAAGCAGGAAAAGGGCGCAGCGACCGGCAAGCCCCCGGTGGCCAATCAGACGACTGCGGATGGCAAGGGCACTGGCGATGGCAGCGATAAGTCGCCCGATGACAACGGCGCCGGCACTGGCGGCGCTGACGACGACCGGCCCTGATCATGGCGCGCCGCATTCGATATAGCGGCGATCCAGTGCTGACCGTCCAGGATGTGGTGGCCTGGGTACGTGATGACCTGGCCAACGCCGAGGAGGCGCTGATCCGCGATCTGATCATTCCCACGGTCACAGCTCAATGCGAGGCCGAAACCGGAGCAGCGATCCGCCAGGCCGAGTATGTGGAGGACTGGCCTGCGGGCCTGCTGAGCCGTGCGCTCGATGTGGGTCAGGCCGTCGAGGTGCTGGAGGTGAAGTCTCTTGCGTCAGGCGGCCAGATCCTCTCGCCGACTCAGTACAGCCTGCAGCTAGGTCAGCGGGTCAGCCATCTAACCCTGGCTGGTGGTGGCAGTCCGGTGCGCATCACCTACAAGGCCGGCGTGGACTTCGCCGCCTACCCCTCGGTCAAAACCTGGATGCTGCTCCAGGCCGGGACATTGTTTCAGCAGCGCGAGTCCCTGATTACAGGAACCATCGTGGCCGAGCTGCCGTTGAAGTTCATCGGCAGCATGCTGGCCGACATCACCGTCCCGCCGCGCTTCTGAGGTGCCTATGCTGAAAGCTGGAAAGTTCAACTGTCGCATAGACATTGAGGCGCCTACGTTCACAAAAGGCACCTCGGGCGGAGTCAAGACCGCCTGGGCGCCATTCGCATTACAGGTCTGGGCCACCCGCACCAGCAAAAGCGGGTTTGAGCGGGCCAGCACTTCTGCCGGTGGTGAGGTCGCTGTCGCCCGAGAGGAGTTCTTTCTCTACTGGCGGCCGGGCATCACCGCAGAGATGAGGGTCGTTCTGAATGGCCAGATCTTCAACATCAAACACGTCAATCCAGTTGTGGATCGTCGGCGTGCTTTGCTCCTGACTTGTGAAAGCGGTCTGAACAATGGCTAAAACTGAAACCCTCGGCATTGGCGAGATACGGGCCGAGTTCACGAGAGTGCGCACTGACATGCAAAAGCGTGTTGCGCGCAAGGTGGTGGTGGCGGGCGGGCGCGTTCTCAAGGCTGAGGCGATTGCCATTGCCACGGCCAACGGCTCCAAGGTCTCCGGCGACATGATCAAGAACATCGCCATCAAGCGTGAATCCAAGGCGCCGCCAGGCACTGAGCAGATTCACCTCGGCGTGCGACATGGCCGCGAGCAGACCAAGAAGGTACGCATGCAGGGCAACAAATCCCTGGCCGTCAACAGCCAGGGCCGAATCGTCACCCGCCGCGATAACGATCCCTACTACTGGCGCTTTGTGGAGTTGGGTCACAAGATCGTCCCCCGGCGCAGTGCCAGCGGCAGCAGGTCGATCCGCAAGCGGCGCCAGGAGGCTGTTGCCCATGTGGCGCCCAAGCCCTTCATCCAACCTGCTCTGGAGCGCAAGCGCACTCAGGCCATCGACGCCATGGGTAAGGCGGTGGTGCAGGAAGTGCTCAAGGGGGGAGGCTGATGCCGACGATTCACGAAACCATTACTGCTGCCCTGCAGGACGTGCCCAACAGCTGGGCCATCGAGCTGCCGACCCGGCCCAAGTTCCCTGCGGTGGTCTTCAACGTGGAGACCAACCCCGAGGACGCCTGGTGCATGGGTGGTGGCTACGACCAGCACACGGTCCAGATCGTGGCCCTGGCCGACACGCTGGAGGAGCTGGATGCATTGATCCCGACCTCGCCCGCCACCGGCCCGATCCGTGCCGGTATGGAAGCCTTGGACTGCTTCCAGTACGAGGACTCTAGCGGCGATGCCGTCTATGAGCCCGACCCCAAGAAGTATGGGCGCCACGTCACGGTGGTGCTGCGTACACCTCGCTACTGAAACTCTCTCACATCACCATGACCACTGACAAAAAGACTGCGCCCAAGGCTGCGCAGGTTGTGCATACGTCTGCACAAACCAAGCCCGTGAAACCCGACGAGCACAAACCCAGTGCACCGCTGGCTGTGGATGAATTCCACGGCAAGGCTGGTTGCTTTGTGCGTGACCCGATAACCGGCGAGCGCAAGCCAGATCCCGCCACCGAAGTGCAGGCACCTGCCGCCGAGCCCTCGGCTGAATGATTCAACTGAAGAAAGGTTAGATCACCATGGCAAAGTCTATGAAGAAGATGCTGCTGCTTGCTGCCGTTCAGTCGGTGGTGGGCACGGCGGTGGTTCCCACTGCTGCAGCCAATGCTGTTCTAGTGCGTGGTTTCACGCCAGAGCCCATTGCGGCCGAGCAAGTCTCCCGCGACCTGATCCGCCCCTACAAGGGCAACAGCGGCAAGCTCACGGTGGGCGAGCACCGCAAATTCAGCTTTGAAGTGGAGCTGGCCGGCAGCGGCACCGCCGGCACGGCACCGGCTTGGGCGCCAATCCTCATGGCCTGCGGCTTCTCGCAGACCATCACGGCTGGCACGGATGTGCGCTATTCGCCCGTGAGCGAGGGCGAGCCCGTCATGACCATGTACGGTTATGTGGACGGCACGCTCTTCAAGATGGAGGACGCGCGCGGCACCGTCACCTTTGAGCTGAACGCCAAGGGCATCCCGGTGATGAAGTTTGAATTCCTGGGCACTTATTCCCCGGCCTCCGAGGTGGCGATGCCCACGGGCGTGGACTACACCAAGTTCAAGCAGCCGTTCACGGTGGGCAAGAAGAACACGCCCACGCTGGAGATCCACGGGCACGCAGCCTGCACCAGCGCATTCAGCGTCAACTGGGCCAACCAGCTTGCCTGGCGCGAGCTGATCAACTGCGCGGGCACTTCCAGCGACGACCGTCAGCCTACGGGCTCCATCACCATGGAGTTCCCCAAGGTCACCACCAAGGACTGGGCAGAGATTGTGCGCACCAGCACGGGCGGCCCGCTCAAAATCGTGCACGGCACCACGGCCGGCAACATCGTTGAGCTGCAGATGCCGTTCATCCAGCCCGGCCCGTTCACGCTGCAGGACGATGCATCCAACGTGATGATGACCCTGCCTTTCGACGTCAACCCAGTGGTGGGCAATGACGAGCTGGTGATCATCGTCCGCTGACCGCTTCCACTTTCAACAACCCCGACAAGGGCCGCTACTGCTGCGGCCCTTTTTCTTTTCTCGTTTTATCTCAGGAGATACCCAATGTTTGAACTGGCCCGCAAGGAAACCTTCAAGGCAAAAGTCACCGTCCAAGTCAAGACCGATAGCGGCTGGCGTGAAGAGCACTTCATCGGCATCTTCAAGCGCGTCGATGACGACCGTCAGCGCGAACTGGCAGAGGTTCCCTACAAGGACGTGGTGGACGAAATCCTGATTGGCTGGGAAATGGTGGATCTGCAGCACAAGCCGGTCGAATTCACTCCCGAGAACCTGGCCGCTTTCAAGTCGCTGCCCGGTGCTGCGCGCGAAACTGTGATCGCCTTCATGAGTGCCAACAGTGGCGCCAAGCAAAAAAAACTGATCGAGGCCGCGCGCTGGTGGGCCGGGATTCGTCAGGTCCAGCCCGACCCCTGGGCGGTTGATGAATCGGTGCTGGAGGCCATGCGCGCCTTTGGCGCACCCGCCGAGGACATTGAGCGCGCGGCCCAGCTCATCGAGGACGGCAGCAAGCCAGCCGAACACGCAGCCTTTGAGGTCCATCACGACAACATGCGCAGCGTTCGTGCCTGGCTGGGCATCAGCACCCAATGGCAGTTTGCGGGCATGGCCGGTGTGCGTGTCGGCCTGAACTACGCCGGCGTGCTGGCCTGGCTGCAGATCCACGTGCGGCCCCGCCTTCGGCGTGCGGTCATGAGTGATATCGAACTAATGGAGCGCGCTGCCCTGCAGGCGCTCAACGAGATCCGCGAAGCGGAAGAGCAGGAGTAGCTATGTCGGCACTGGGTTCGCTGGTCGTCAAGCTCGCGCTGGAGTATGCGCAGTTCACGCAGGGCCTTGATAAGAACGAACAGGCCGCGCTGAAGAATGCCAAGAGTGTTCAAGCAGCCTACGACAAGATGGCCGGCGCAGTGGAGGAGCGCTTTCAAAGCGTGAAGTCATCCATTGCCGGCGCCGTCGCGGGTGTTGTCTCTGTGGCTGGTCTGATTGCCGTGGGCCAGAAGATCCGCGAGGAGACCATCAACGCTGAGAAAGAACAGGCTCAGCTCACGGCCGCGCTCAGATCCACGGGCGAGGCTGCAGGCTGGAGCCAGGATCAACTCAACGATATGGCGGCGGCCATGTCCAAGGTCACCACGTACTCTGCGGGCGAGGTCAACCAGGCGCAGGCGCGTCTGCTGGCCTATGTGAATATCACGGGCGAGCAGGTTCCCCGCGCCATCCGGGCCGCCATGGACATGGGCACCCGGCTGGAAATGAACCTTAACCAGTCCATGGAGACGGTGGCTAAGGCGCTGGACAAGCCCAGCACGGGCATGCAGTCATTGCAGCGCCAGGGCTTCAAGTTCACCGAGTCTCAGATCGAAATGGCCAAGGCGCTGGAAAGCAGCGGCCGCCTGGCCGATGCGCAGGCCATTGTGTTTGCAGAGCTGGAAAGCTCCTATGGTGGTGCGGCCGAGGCGGCGCGCGACACATTGGGCGGTGCGCTCACGGCAGTGTCCAACACCATCAACGATCTGTTGACGGCGGACAGTGCCAGCTTGCCTGCCCTGCGCAACAGCGTGGAGGAACTGAATCAACTGCTGAATAGCGATGCGTCAAAGGCTGCATTCAGCTTCTACGTGCAGCTCATGGTCAACATGGCTACGACCGCCGGGAAGTTGGCGGTCGCTCTGGCAGATCTACGTAATGGCGGTCTTGGGTCGCTGCTGGGTCATGCCACGGCAGATAACGCCGGCAGCGAACTCGTTTCGATTGAGGGCAAGCTCAACAAAATGCGCGCCGACGCAGCGGCGGTAGATCCTTCCAAGGGCTTCACGAACAAGCTCAATGACTTCCTGTTTGGCGACTTCGGTGACCTGCAGCGCCAGATCGGCGTTCTGGAGAATCAGCGCGAAGTGCTTCTGCGAACGGTCAATGCATCTGAAGGCCTCGGCAAGTCCTATGAGGATCTGAGTGCAGACAATGACCTGTTGGTGGCTTCACTGGCGGGGACTTCGGAGCAGCTTGGAAAGCAGACCGTTGTCGTTGGTCAGACGGACTCTTACCTTAAGAAGTACGGCACCAGCGCCCAGAAGGCCGCGATTGAGATTGCCGAATGGAAGAGCAAGCTGGGCGCTGCCTTCACCCCCGAGATGGAGGCCAAGATCCGCGAGGCCTATGCCAAGCAGGATGCGGGGGCCAGGGGCGCTGCGCAGTCCGTCAAACAGCTGCAGACGGCCTATGACAACATGGCCAAGGGCCTGGATGAAAAGATCGCCAGCCAGCGCCTGGAGCTGGCTACCTCTGAAAAGCTCACCGATTCGGCCAAGCTGCGTATCAAGTTTGAGCAGGAGTTGAAGGGCTCGCTGGCCGGTTTGAACCAGGTGCAGCGCGACAGCCTGGAAGCTCGCTTCAAAGAGCTAGAGAAATTGGAGGAAGAAAAGGCGGCGAGGGAGGCGCTTGCCAAGCTGGCCGAGGAGGAGCGTGCGTACAAGCAGCAGTGGCTGGGCGACCAGGCCAAGACCGTGGAGGAACTGACAGCCAGCAACAAAGCTTTGCGCGAGGAAGTGGAGCTATCGGGCCTCAATGCCACTCAGCAATCCAGCGTGCTGCGCCTGCGCGCGCATGCCATCCTGTTGACCAAAGAGCAAACGCTTGCAGAGATGGAGCGTGCAGCACAGCTAACGGGCACTATGACCCGAGAGCATGCGGCGCTCCAGCAGGAGGTTGAGCTTCTGCGCGAGCGCATGGTGCTGACGGGCACGAAAGAATCCCGAGAGGCATCGGCCCAAGCTGCACAGGCCAGTGTGCAAGAGTGGCAGTTGGGCGTGAACCAAATCAGCCAAAGCCTTACCGATCAGCTGATGGATGGCGGCCGAAGCTTCGGTGACTATCTTAAGAATCTTGCGCGCACTCTTGTGTTTCGTCCCATCATTCAGGCCATTGTTCAGCCCGTGCTTGCTGGTGGTGCCATGGCTGGGCTCAGTGGCACGGCATCAGCTGGCGGCACGAGTATGGTGGGTGCTTTGCAGTCAGGTCAATCCCTCTGGTCTGCGTTCTCTGGGGGTACCTCTGGGGCGCTTGCATCAGGGGTTGCCGGGCTTGGCAAACTCATGGGCAGCAGCTTTTTGGGTGAGCTGGGCTCCGGCATCGCTGCTGGTGGTCAACTCGGAATCGGTGGAACCGCATCGTTGATTGGATCAGCTGGCGGGACCACGGGCATGGGAATGGCCATCGGGGCGGCGTTGCCTTGGGTCGCTGGCGGCTTGGCTGTGCTCAGTCTGGCCGGGGGGCTCAAAGGAATCTTCGGCGGCAAGGTCTCCAAGCGCGGCGAAGGCATTGAGGGCGAGCTGGGCGGTCAACTGCTCAGCTATGCGGAATACAAGAAGTCTGGCGGCTGGTTCGGCTCCAACAAGTATTGGACCGATACGGCACCGATGCAGGCCAATGATGCTCTGCAGCAGACCTTTGCGGCGCTGCAGACCAGCATCAGCCAGCAGGCCAAGGTGCTGGGCATCTCGGCAGACGCTGTCGCCACCTATACCCGCAAGATCCGCTTCTCCACCGAGGGGCTGTCTGGCGACCAGGTGGCGGCACGCCTGCAGGAGGAAATGACTGCAGCCGGGGAAGAGATGGCCGCCCTGGTGCTGGGCACTGCGCAGTACACCAAGGCCGGCGAGACCGCCTCGGCAACGCTGCAGCGACTGACTGGCAGCCTGGGCGTGGTCAACACCACGCTGGAGGTGACGCGGGGCAAGCTGTTTGATGTGGGCCTGGCCGGCGCAAGCATGGCCAGCGACCTAGTGGACCGCTTCGGCGGCCTGGATGCCTATATCACTGCCAGCGATGCCTATTACCAGGCGTACTACACGCAGGCCGAGCGGGCGAACCAGAGCACCGAAGCCATGCGCAAGCAGCTGGAGGCCCTGGGTTTGTCGCTGCCCGAGTCGCGTGAGCAGTTCCGCCAGTTGGTGGGCAGCCTGGATCTGACCACGGTGCACGGCCGGGAGGCCTATGCCACGCTGATCAAGATGGCGCCCCAGTTCGACGAGACAGCCTCCATGCTGGAAGAGCTGGCACGTGCTGCAGCGGCCGATCTGATTGCCACCTACACCAAGGCGGCAGCAGTGGCGCCGGGCATGAAGATCGCTCAGGACGCCATGGCAGCGGTTGCCACGCAGTCCGATCGCTTTGCCGGCAGCGTCTCCATCATCAACAAGATCCTGGGGGATTCCTCCAGCGGCGTGCTGGTGTTCGGGGACCGTGTGCAGTTCGTGACCTCGGCGCTCGACCCTGCGCAGCTCGCTGTGCAGCGCCTGCGTGCCGAGATGCTGGACCTGGAGACTGCGGCCTCAGGCTCGGTCGTCAACATCGACGGCCTGGCTAAAGCCCTCGACGGGGTCGATGGTCGAACCTTCACCGCCACGGTGGTGGGTGTGTTCGACCTGATCGCCAACCGCATCCGCAGCAACCTGGCAGACATTGCCAGCGAGCGCGAGGCGGTGCGTGAGGCAGCCATCAGCATCATCGCTCCCCGCGTGATGACGCCGGCGCAGATCCGTGAGCAGATCAAGGCGCAGACTGTGGCACTGCCCAATCAGAACGGCATTGCAGCCGCGCAGACCGCGCTGGCCAGGGCCGATACGCTGGTCAAGCAGCGCGAGGCGGAGCGACTATTGGCAATACAGAGTCTGACGTCAAAGCAAAGCAGTGAGGTGACAGCTGCACAGCAAGCCCAGAATCGAATCGATAGCGCGAAGAGAACGCTCACGGATTTTTATAACTCTTGGGCAGACATCCGACGTTTGACAGGAAACAACGTCAACAGGTTGCTGGATGGATCTATAGCGCCGGGCACATACGTCCCTGAAAAATTCGGTGTAGCACCAGACCTTACTGAAGAGCTACGGAAGCGCCTGCAGGCACTTATAGATGCTCAAAATTCTGCATTCACAAGCGCTCAGAAAAATGCTGACGCCGTCGCTGCAGCTAGAGCTAAATATGACGCGACCGTGGCTCAGGCGGCGACTGCGCAGCAGGCCCTGGCAGCCGCTGCAGCCGCTGCCCAGAAGTCACAACTTGACTATGTCGCGGCACTGCAGAAGTACAGCATGGACAGCGGAAAAGCCGTCTCTAACCTAAGTAAGCTGCGCGAGGAAACGGTGGCTTGGTATCAAAGCCAGGCCCAGCTTGCCCAGACCATGGGGGACAGTGCGGCAAGCCTGCGGCAGACCGTGGCGGATGTGCGATTCAGCATGCTCGACACGCCTGCGCAGTTTGCCAACCTGCAGGAGCGGTTCAACGTCGCCTACAGCATGGCCATGTCCACCTCCGGTGAGACCTTGGCTGGTTACGGCAACGAACTGAACTCGCTGCTGAATCCGGTGCTGCAGAAGGCGCAGGAGGCAGGACTTTCGGGCTCTGAATACAGCAGCCTTGTGAAGACCCTGCTGGCCCGCGCCGAGGCTGTGGCTGGCCGGCTGGATAAGGAAGCGCCCAAAAACTACCAGGAAGAAAGCCTGGGCCTGCTGGGCCAGATCGACAGCACGCTTGCCGCCCTGGAGGCCGGTGCCAAAAGCACCGAGCAACTGATGGTGGAAGCGATCAAGGCGGGCACGGATACCACACGGGATGGCCTGCGTGCCGTGATCGCTGTGCTGCGTGGCCAGGCGGTTCCTGCATTCGCAGAGGGTGGCTCCTTTGCGGGCGGCTTGCGGTTGGTGGGGGAGCGCGGCCCAGAGCTGGAAGTGACCGGGGCGGCCCGGTACTACAGCGCTGAGCAGACGGCTCGCATGCTGGCTGGGGTGCAGGCGCCTGTCGTGACTCAGGTCATGCGGGGCGGCGCTGTTGACCTGACGCCGCTGCTCGATGAGATGCAGCGGCTCAGGCGAGAGGTTGCCGGGCGCCTTCAAAGGCAAGAGGCCTCTATTGAGGCTGTTGCTGTCAATACAGGTCGGTTGCAGCGCAACTTCGACCGCATCACTGTGGAGGGCATGCCTGTGCGCAATGTCGATGATGAGCTGTTGACGGTTCGCGTGCAGCCGGAGCCGGCGGCACCCGAGCCGGCACCGGTGGAGGGGGGCTGATGCTTCTGATCAGGCCAACCAAAATCACGCCTGGAATGGTCACTGCCAGCAATGCCGGCCAGGCTGATCCCGCTTACTCGGGCGCGGCCACCTACAACCTGAATGAGCGCGTGTTCTTCCCGGATAACGGGAAGACATACGAATGCATTGAGGGGCCGGTCACCGGGGTGTCACCCGTCAGCAAAGATGGTCCTTTGCATTGGCTATTGGCAGGGCCATCCAATCGCTGGGCCATGTTTGACGATGAAACCAGTACGTCCACGGAGACGGCTGGCGACCTCACCACCACGGTGGTGTTTCCTGGCCGTATCAATGCGGTGGCCTTCTTTGGACTTGTGGGGCAAGCCATTGAGGTTACGCAGCGCAGCAGCGCAGGGGTCGTGCTCAGCCAGTTCAGTCGGTCGCTGAAAACGCAGCCAGCTGACTGGTATGAGTACTTCTTTAGCGAGCCTGAGCAGATCCCGGATGTGGTGTTCGCCGGCCTGGTGCCTTCCTCTGGCAGTCGCCTGGAGATCAAGATCACCGGCCCGGCGGCCTGCACATCCATTGTGGCGGGCAGCACTTTTGACCTGGGTGAGGCTCAGTATGGCGCGTCCACATCGATCACCGACTACTCGCGCAAGAGCACTACCGCTGATGGGGTGCAGAGCTTTACCAGAGGGCGTTTCAGCCGTCGCATGTCCATGCGTCTGGAGCAGCCTCGTGAGCGATACCCATCTGTTCAGCGTGTTCTGGAGTCTGTGCGGGCAACGCCTTGCGTGTGGTTGGGCGTGCCGGGCTCTGAAGCCTATAGCCCCATGACCATTTACGGCTACTACCGAGACTTCTCTATCGAGGTCTCGTATTCGACAACGCACTTGTGCTCACTGGAGATTGAGAGTCTGACATGACAGTTACCGTCCCTCCTTTACCCACGCCGCCCCAATCGACAGACCCGCAAAACTTCAATCCTCGCGCGGATGTATTCCTCACTGCATTGGTGACTCAGACCGATGCGATGAACGCCCAGAATGCTGAGAACAATCAGTTGTCCGCGGCGACAACAGCTGCTGCAGCGAGGGCTGCGGCCTCAGATGTCAGTGCGCGCAATGCGTCTGATCTGGCAGTCAATGCGGCAGCAGCTGGCCGGTTTGATCCCACGGCGACATACGCGCTAAAGGATCTGGCCTGGAGCCCCGTCAACGGGATGATCTATCGGCGCCTTGTCGCCGGGCGCACCACGACAGATCCGAGCGCCGACAAGGTCAACTGGGTCGAATGCACCAACCTGCCTGTGGGGGCAGATCCGAATCAGGTTCCCGCCGGCCACCAGCTAGGGCGCCTGGCGTACCTGGACTTCCTGGGCGCTCTCACCGTTTCAAGGAACCAGCCGCTGGCTAACGGCAGTGTCTGGGTGGAGCGTGCCAGCGATACCTCCATCAAGCTTTTCATGCGCGGTGATGACGGCGTCGCGCGTTCTGCAACCCTCACCTTGAGCTGATCTGATATGGGAACCATTCTGAATCTTCCCGAGCTGCGGCCTGCTCTCATGCTGGACTTTGCCAACAGCCGCCAGGTGGACCCGCGCGTCACCTTTACCCGAGCGTCTGCTGCCACGCGATGGAATGCTGCTGGCGTGCTGGAAACTGTGCCTGCTGGTGTGCCGCGCATCGACCACGATCCAGCGACCGGTAAATGCCTGGGCCTGTTGGTGGAGGGGGCGCGCACGAACCTGAGAACCAACTCCCGGCAACCCACTGCAAGCACGGGAACCGTCTTGGGTACATCCACTGCGATTGCACCCGATGGACTGGCGGTCACCTCCATTGAGGACGATCCAGCCACCTCTGGAGAGCACTACACCAACGATGCGAGTATTGCAGTCACTGCAGGGCAGACGATCGTACAGAGCATTTTTGTAAAGGCTATGCCTGGCGCAGAGCGCCAAGTTGCGCTTCGAGTAGCTGGAGGTTCTGCAGGAAGTCTGGCTCTGGCTTTCAATGTCAGCGACACGGCATGTTCGGCCGCAGTGGTCAATGGTTATCCATACGGCATACAGAAATGCCTGAATGGCTGGTGGCGTATCTGGATTTCCTACACCGCCGCGAGCGACGTGCCAGCTGCGATTTTCCGTGTTCAGTTATACAAGAACAATGCCAGCGTCTATCAGGGGGAGGCCGGCAAGGGGTTGTTTCTGTTTGGTCGACAAGTCGAGGCGGGCAGCTCCCCAACGTCATACATCCCTGCAGGGGCGAGTGTGGCTACGCGGGCTGACGAGTTCGCTGGGCTGCTCGGTACCAACTTCTCCAGCTGGTATCGGCAAGATGAAGGAACCTTCTTGTTTGAGGGGGCGCCTTCGAGTATTGCCTCGGGCAGCGGCCTGTTTGCAGTCGGGGATGCTTCGCTGAATTTTGAATCCAGCAATGGCATCTATCTGAGTGTCAGCAGCGGTACGGGTTTGATCTCAGCAAGTATGGCTGTGGCGGGTGTTGGACAGATCGGCACCAACACAGTTACCGGCGGCTTTGCAGGCGGTGTGTCCAAGAAGACAGCCTTTGCCTACCAGACGGACAACACGGTGGGGGCCACCGACGGGATCCTGGGAGTGGCCGATACCTTGTGCACGATTCCCAAGGGGGTCACGGGGCTGTCTTTGGGCGAACTTTCCGCCGGTTGGACCGGAGGGACTTCCAGGCTGAATGGCCATATCCGCCGCTTCGCTTACTACCCGAAGCGGCTTTCGGACATCGAGCTCAGAAAGATCACGGAGGTATGAGCGTGCGATTCCTCAAATTTGAATCCGAGGCGGCTGCTCGCCTTGCCTTCTCTCCTTGGATGGTAGACCTGCATGGTGAGATGCCCTCATCCATTGGCACAGTGGCCGTCGATGTTGTGGGTGTGGTGATGCGGCCCACTGGCGGCACTATTCAGACAGAGACTGGCCCCGTGCCTGAACTGGCCCCCATTCCCGGCTGGCATGTCAATCTGAGTGATGCAGTCCCTGAGCTGGAGGCATACGAGATTGAGCCACCGGCCAGCCCTGATCGCGTATTCGCCGGCGCCTGGCCGCCCAGCGTTCCGCAGGTGCCGCTCAAGGTAACCCGCCGCCAGGCGCGTCAGGCGCTGCTGCTGGAAGGCTTGTTTGATCTGGTGCAGCCAGCTATCAGCGCGATCCCAGATCCGGTCCAGCGTCAGATGGCCCAGATCGAATGGGACGATTCGCAAGACTTTGAGCGCCACCGCCCGCTGTTGATCCAGATCGGCTACTCCATCGGCCTGGATGACGCGGGCCTTGATGCACTCTTCATTCGTGCAGGAGGGCTGTGATGCTGATAGCGAGTTACAAGGTAACGCGGCCTGGCCTGCAGGGGCTGTTCAATCGCATCATCCGTTTGCGCCTGCGGGCGCCGTACAGCCACTCCGAGGTGGTGTTTGAGCCAGGCGATGGAGTGGGCCAGTTCATGCCCGATGGCACTGCCGCGCAGGGGCAGGACGGCTCTTTGTGGTGTGCCAGCAGTGTGGCGGCCGAGGCGCTGTCGGCGTACTCCCCGCGCCGGCCAGGCAAGAAGGGCGGCGTCCGCTTCAAGCGTGTGGTGCTGGACCCAGACCATTGGGACATCGTCAAGGTCGATTGCGACCCTGTGGCGGCCGCGCAGTGGTTCAAGGCCCACGAGGGCGAGCTATACGACTGGCAGCTCATCCTGGGTTTTGTGTCCTGGGTGATCCCTCAGAAGTCCCAGCGCTGGACCTGCAGCGAGTCTGCGGCCGCAGCCTTGGGCATTGCCGAGGAGGAGGCCTGGCGCTTTGATCCCGTGAACTTGCACGCCGCATCGCAGACCTGGCTGCACACCCGTTGATTCCAATTCAAACCCATCGAGCCCGCCCTGTGCGGGCTTTTTTCTGCCCGAGGGAGGGCAACAAATGGCAGAACCTGCATCGACCACGACGGCTGTGACCATCGCCAGCGCGGCCGTCTCCACGTCTGCGCTCACGGCATTCGGTGTGCCGCTGGGCCTGCGTGCTGATGTGCTGCTCGCTGGCTTTCTGGGCAGCCTGATCGCAATCATCTTGCTGAACACCGTGCCCGGAAGCAGCGACACAACACGGGACATGGTGCGCTTGGCCTTTCGCCGTATGGCCGTGGCCTGGGCCAGCTCCATCACGGCGGGCTATCTCACGCCCCTGGTGCTGTTGGTGGCCATCGTTCCCGAGACCGTCTTGCTGCCTATGGCCTGCCTGGTCGGCGCTGGGGCGCAGAGCTTTCTGCGGGCACTCATTGGCAAGTACCTGCCAAAGCCTGACCAGGCGGAAGGGGGCTGACCATGTTCTATCCCGTGATTACTTTGCTCAGCGTACTGCACTGGCTCTGTGGCCTGGTCGTCGTGGCCGAGGCGCTTAACAAGCTGGAGCGCACCGCGCCCTGTATGCCTGGGCTTGCTCCGCGCACTCGCCTGGTGGCCTGGCTCAAAGCCATCGCCTGGGCGCTGCTCGCTCTGGGCGGTGCCGGCGCCTTGGTGGCGCCATGGCTGCGGCCCACACCACCAACCCTTGCCGATGTCTGCGTCATCGCAGGCTTCACTTTTCTCATCATTCGCACCCGTTTTAAGGAGGGTTGATCCATGAAGTTGACAGAGCATTTCACCTTGGCCGAGCTGGTGGCCAGCAGCACCGCGCGCAAGCTCGGTCTGGACAACACCCCAACCGCTGATGCCTTACAGCAGTTGTACCGCACAGCCCAGATGCTGGAGCGCGTGCGCGGCTTTCTCGGCGGCCATGCGCTCATCGTGACCAGCGGCTATCGCAATCGCCAGGTCAATGCCGCTGTGGGCGGCGTCACATCGAGCGACCACGCGCATGGCATGGCAGCCGACGTGAAGATCCCCGCATACGGCACGCCCTATGAGGTGGCCAAGGCTCTGGCACCGCAGATCAGTGCGCTGGGCATCGGGCAAATCATCTACGAGAGCGTGGGCGGGGCTCAGTGGGTGCACCTGTCCACGCGCATCCCACTGCAGGCGGTCAATCGTGTGATCACGGTCCACGGCAAAACCACCATGGTGGGGATTCGGTCGGTATGACGACCGCAGCAAAGATTGCGGCAGCGCTTGCCCTGGCGCTGCTGTTGAGCTTGGCGGGCAACGTGGGTCTGGCCTGGATGTACGTGGGGCAGCGTGACGCTGCAACCCTGGCTAGATCTGATGCCAATCACGCAGGCGAAAAGGAATCGCTGGCGCGCGGGAGTGCAGACGTGTGCACAAAGGCTGTCGATGCATTGCAGTTTGTCGGTGAAGGTCTCAAGCGCGAGCGCGACCAGGCCAGAGCACAGGCTGCAGCGGTCGCAGCTGGGCATAAGGCCCGCGCGGACAAGATCCTGAGCTCGCCGGCCGCAGTGCCTGGCGATGCATGCGCAAGCGCACAGGCCCGAGTGACTGAGCTGCTGGCGTCCCGTAAGTCCGGAGGAGGTCAGTAATGCGCCGTCTACCCCTACTCTCGGCTGCGCTGGCGGCCGCTGTCCTCCTGGCTGGTTGCGGCGCCACGCAGCCGGCGAGGGTCGAAATTCAGCAGGTCAAGGTTGCCGTGCCTGTGCCTTGCGATGAGCCCGAGCCTGAGCGCCCCAATATGCCGACCGAGCACCTTTCTGACGGTGCTGACGTGGACATGTACGTCCAAGCCGCCGGCGCCGAGCTGGAGCGCCGTGAGGGCTACGAAACGGAGTTGCGCGTGGCCCTGGCCAACTGCAGACGACCTCTGAAAGCAGGCATTTAAATATGGAAAACCTCCCGGTGCTTCGGCATCGGGAGGTTTTTTTGTATTTGAAAATTATATGAAAAATGAGATTGATGAATAGAAACCGTTTTTTTTTTTAGGTAACTACTATTGGTGGGTAAGGGTGTTGCACGATAACTGGATCTGTGAACAATTCATCAATTAGAATTCTTTGCCAAACGATTCCGACATTAGGATCATTTTTGCCGCTTGCGACTCTGCCGGAGTATATTCCTATTAGACGGAAAAACTGTTTGGAAAATGTCTTTCCGGATGAAGGAAGGTTCACCTTGTCGAGCAGTTCGTCGATGTTGATTTTTCCTTGCTCATACATTTGCATACTGTCATGAGTATTCTTATCGACCTCTACTAAATTTCTCCATTCCGCTGCAAAAACTGGTGATCCAGACATTCCTGGATGTGTGTAGGCGTCAATGTAGAACTTTGATAAACCGTTGGGTTTGAATAGTGGCTCACTGGCAACAGTTCCTTTTTTCCAAATGGGATAATAGTCTCCTGCACTAAACCCCCATGGGAAACCAATAACGAATAGGTTGGAGCCAACTTCAAGATCTATATCTTCTACTAAAGGTAGTTGATCTTGAGTCAAGACTGCGGCATCTCCCGGAAAATCTATTGGAATAGCCACGATGTCTACACCATCCGATCTACGACGATGTTCAAACCATTTCGACTCTGCGTCGATTTTTATAGATCCAGGCTTGGGCTCATAAGTCGGCCTTGAGGGCATGTAAAAAATGATCTCATCGGGTGAATCAGGGTAGCCATGTAGAAGGCGTGCAGGTTCTTTAGGGTCTCTGCAGGTGAGTACATGGTAATTAGTGATGAGAAATTTCTTCTTGGATTTTTGATGTAGGTAAATAAAACCTGTTCCATCACCGATTTTTTTACCACCTTTCAAAAGCTCGAGGTGTAGAGAATAAATTGAAAGAAGAGATATTTTTTTTGTCAAGGTGATCATCCTATAGCTATGAAGATTATCCCTGCGTGCTACGAGCTGCAGAATATAGCATTTGAATTGCTCAAGCCCTTGCTATAGGAATTTCATCAAGATTTGTTGTATAGCGTGGAGTTCGACGCTCTTGTCGCATCCGCCACCCGCTTTCATCCAGCTCGGGCACGCCGGTGCTGGCGACATGCACGGTGCCCTTGCCAAAGCGTTTGTTGACCTTGTCCATGGCTTCCATCAGCTTGCTCTGATCTCGGCCCGGTTCCTCGAAAAGCAGGTTGCCTTGTTGAATGGTTGCCGGGCACAAATCCTGCAGCAGCACGCCGGCCTTGGAGAGCTGATAGCCCGGCTGGTAGATCGAGCGCAAGCCGTGCACGGCCGCGTTGACCAGAGCCTTGGTGTCTGATGAGGGCGGCTGGAGTTGAGTCACGGCCGTTTCGTAGAACCTGCGACCGGGCCTGAATGGCGATGTGTGCACGAAAACATGCAGGGCACCTGCGCGCAAGCCGCCAGCGCGCAGTTTTTCTGCAGCCCTGGTTGCAAATTCGCTCACGGCTTCAATCAATGGGGGGAGGGTGGTTATGGGGTGGCCGAAACTGCGGGTGCACGCAATCTGCTTTTTGGCGGCAGGGGCCGTCTCCAAGCTTATGCAGCTCACGCCCTGCAGTTCGCGCACGGTGCGCTCCAGCACGACGCTCCAGCCGTCGCGCGCGACTTGGGCAGGCAGCCTGGCCAAGTCCAGTGCAGTCAGCACGCCTTGCTCAGCCAGTTGGGCAGAGATGCGCCGGCCTACGCCCCAGACCTCGCTGGCGGCGGTGCGGGCGAGAATGTCGGTGCGTTGCTGTTCGGACAGCTCGGCCCAGTTGCAGACCCGCTGCAGCTCGGCGGGATAGCTGCCAGGCTTGCGCTCCGAGTCCTTGGCGACATGGTTGCAGAGCTTGGCCAAGGTCTTAGTGGGAGCCAGGCCCACGCATGTAGGGATGCCTGTCCATCTCAGGATGCGTGCGCGAATGGCAAAGGCGCGCCTGGTCAGATCCCGCACGCCGTCCAGATCCCCAATGAATGACTCGTCGATGCTGTAGATCTCTTGGGTGGGGCCCAGGCCGGCAGCCAGCGACATCATGCGGTCGCTCATGTCGCCGTACAGCTCAAAGTTTGGTGAGAGGCAGACAAGCCCCTTGTGCTCGACCAGGTCGAGCAGTTGAAAAAACGGCTGCCCCATCTTTACGCCCAAGGCCTTGGCCTCATCGGAGCGTGAGATGGCGCAGCCGTCGTTATTACTCAGGACGACAACAGGAATGCCCTGCAGAGCTGGCCTGAACGCGCGTTCGCAGCTGACGTAAAAGTTGTTGCCGTCGATGAGCGCGAACATACATGCTCATGCAAAACGCTTGATGCAGGACTTGACCACGCCCCAGATCTCCAGTTCTTGGTTTTCTTTGGGGACTATGTCGGGGTAGGTGGGGTTGCCGGCCCTGAGCCTGAAATTACCGCCGGCGTTGTACAAGACCTTGACGGTGAAGTCATTGTCTAGAACGGCCACGACGATGCTGCCGTGGCGAGCGCGCAGCGCCCGATCCACCACGATGAGGTCGCCGTCATCGATGCCGTACTCACGCATGGACGGGCCAGCCACGCGCAGCAGGAATGTGGCCTGCGGGTGCTCAACCAGCAGCTCGGCAATGTCCAGCCGCTTGCCTGAGAAGTCCTCGGCTGGAGAGGGGAAGCCTGCGCGCACGCTGCAATCTGCCAGAGGCAAAGCAACTGGGGAGGCAGTGAGTTGGACGGGCAAGCCGCTCAAGAGTCGATGACTGTACATTCATACAGTATATCGATTGATTGAAATCAAACTCTATGAATCCACAAGGCCGCTGTATGCTTTCGCCCTTAGCTGTGTAACTTGAGCCTGCGCCGATATTAGTGGGTGTGCGCGGTTTGTTTGCAAGTTGTTGATTTTTAAAGCATATAGTGGATTGCAAATCCGGTTAGACCAGTTCGACTCTGGTTCGCGCCTCCAAACTTGTGGCACAAGCCCTGCAGATGAAAGTCTGCAGGGCTTTTTGCTTTGTGCGCTTGATGCCGAATCTGCGTCACCCGATTCAACTGCGGCCGTGCATTTCGGTATGAAAAAGCCCAGGGCATGCCTGGGCAACTAGGAGAAGGCTGGAGCGCCGCCTGCTTTCAGGCGGATTCGGCTACTTTGACAGACCGGCGCAATGTTCTGGCAGCCTCCACCATGTGCTGCAGTGCAGGAATCACTTCGGCCCACTGACGTGTCTTGAGGCCGCAGTCGGGGTTGACCCAGAGGCGTTCGGCGGGAATGCGTTCTGCTGCTTTCTGCATGAGCTGCACGATGCCTGCCTTGGTGGGAATATTGGGAGAGTGGATGTCATAGACGCCCGGGCCGATCTCATTGGGGTAATCGAAGTGCTCGAAGGCCTCAAGCAACTCCATGTCCGAGCGCGAAGTCTCTATGGTGATCACATCGGCGTCCATGGCTGCAATGGACGCAATGATGTCGTTGAACTCCGAATAGCACATATGGGTGTGAATCTGGGTTTCATCGGCAACGCCATTGGCGCTGATGCGGAAGGACTCCACGGCCCAGTGCAGATATTCCTTCCATTGTGATTTGCGCAATGGCAAGCCCTCGCGCAATGCAGCCTCGTCGATCTGGATCACGCGCACGCCGGCTCTTTCCAGATCCAGCACTTCCGCGCGAATCGCCAGAGCCAGCTGATAGCAGGATGTGGCGCGCGGCTGGTCATCGCGCACGAATGACCAGTTCAGGATGGTGACCGGGCCTGTCAGCATTCCTTTCACGGGTTTGCGGGTCAAGGACTGGGCGTACTGGATCCATTCCGTCGTCATGGCCTTGGGGCGGCTGATGTCGCCGAACAGAATGGGCGGCTTGACGCAGCGTGAGCCATAGGACTGCACCCAGCCGAACTGGCTGAAGGCATAGCCATCGAGCTGCTCGCCGAAATATTCGACCATGTCGTTGCGCTCGGCCTCGCCATGCACCAGAACGTCCAGCCCCAGAGCCTCCTGCTCTCGCACGCAGCGTTCAATCTCGGCACGCATGGCGCCTTGGTAGCGGGCGAAATCCAGGCGACCGGCCTTGAATTCGCTGCGCGCCTGGCGTATCTTTGCCGTCTGGGGAAAAGAGCCGATGGTGGTGGTCGGAAAGGCTGGCAGCTTCAGCAGCCGGGATTGCTTGGGGGCGCGTGCTTCGTAGCTGCTTTGGCGCTGACCCAGCCTGGCGCTGATCTGCTTGAGCGCAGCCTGCACCGCAGGGTTGTGGACGCGATGCGATCTGCGGCGCGCGGCCAGAGCGGCAGCGTTGTCGGCCAGTTCGGCTGCGACAGCATCTCGGCCATCGCGCAAAGCCTTGCCCAGCACGCGCAGCTCATCCAGTTTTTGCAGAGCATAGGCCAGCCAGGATTTGATGTCGGTATCCAACCTTTGTTCGCTGTTCAGATCCACGGGTACATGCAGCAAGGAGCAGGATGGCGCAATCCAGAGGCGGTCGCCCAGGCGCTCTGCCAGCGGCTCCACCCAGTCCAGCACGGCATTCAGATCGGTTTTCCAGATATTGCGGCCGTTGATCACGCCCAGCGACAGCACCTTGTGCGCGGGCAGCAGCCCCAGCAGCTGTTGCACATCGTCCTGGCCGTTGATGGCATCGATGTGCAGGCCGGCTACAGGCAGGTTTGCTGCCAGATATTTGTTTTCAGCCAACTGGCCGAAATAGGTCGCCAGCAGCAGCTTGACCCTGCAGCTCTTGAGGTGGTGGTAAGCAGTGTTGAACGCATGTTGCCAGTCGGCATCGAGTTCGGTGACCAGGATGGGCTCGTCCATCTGCACCCATTCCACGCCCTGGGTCGCCAGCACATCCAGTAGTTGCGCATAGACGGGCAGCAGCCGCTGCAGCAGCTTCAGCTTGCTGGAGCCATCCTTGGTCTTGCCCAGCGTCAGATAAGTGACGGGGCCTATGAGGACTGGTTTGGCCTGTATGCCTTGTGTCCTGGCTTCGGCCAGTTGTTCCAGCAGGCGCGACGCATCGAGCTTGAATTCGGTGGCTGAGCTGAACTCGGGCACGATGTAGTGGTAGTTGGTGTCAAACCACTTGGTCATCTCGCCCGCGGCGACGCCAGCGCAGCAGTGGGTGTGGCCGGTACTGCGGGATTCGGTCGTGACCGCCGAACGGCCACGGGCTACGCGAAAGTAGTTGTCCAGCGCATCGCCTTCGAAGCCTTGCACCCGTTCGGGCAGATTGCCCAGCGTAAAGCTCATGTCCAGTACCTGGTCGTAGAACGCGAAGTCACCCACGGGAACCCAGTCCAGCTCTTGCTGAGCGGCCCAGTGGCGTTGGCGCAGCTCGGCGCCCAGCGCCTTGAGCACATCGCGCGAGGTTTCGCCTCTCCAGTAGGACTCCAGTGCGAACTTCAGTTCGCGCTTTGCACCGATGCGAGGAAAGCCCAGGTTGTGAATAGTCGTCATGCAGAAATCCAGTCTTGTGATCTTCGGCCCATGGCCAGAGTGGCTCGGGTCAGCGGACTGGATGTTCCTGGAATCGATACATGAAGTAAAATGGTTGTTTCTCATGTATCCATGAATTGTGTTCACAGATGATTGAGCGTATCCATCTCGCCATCGTGCAAGAGGTTGAAAAACAAGGTTCTTTGACTGCGGCAGCTGATGTGCTGTGCGTCACACAGTCCGCCCTGAGCCACAGCATGAGAAAGCTGGAAGCCCAGCTCGGCACCGATGTCTGGTTGCGTGAAGGGCGCAGCCTGCGCCTGACGCAGGCGGGTCAATACCTGCTGGCAGTGGCCAATCGCGTGCTGCCTCAGCTGGATCTGGCCGAGTCGCGTTTGCAGCAATTTGCTCTGGGAGAGCGCGGAAGCTTGCGCATCGGCATGGAATGCCATCCCTGCTACCAGTGGCTGCTGAAAATCGTCTCACCCTATCTGGCCGCCTGGCCCGACGTGGATGTGGACGTGAAGCAGAAGTTCCAGTTTGGCGGCATCGGTGCGCTGTTCGGCTATGAGATCGACATGCTGGTCACGCCCGATCCGTTGTTCAAGCCGGGTCTGCACTTCGAGCCCGTTTTTGACTATGAGCAGGTGCTGGTCGTGGCTGCGGATCACGCCTTGGCCCGGGTCGACCATGTCAAGCCCGGCGATCTGTCTCGCGAGGTGCTGATTACCTATCCCGTGGCCGTGGATCGGCTCGACATCTATACCCGGTTTTTGCTACCCAAAGGCATTGCCCCCAGGCGCCATAAAACCATAGAGACCACCGACATCATGATGCAGATGGTCGCCAGCGGGCGGGGCGTCGCGGCTCTGCCGCGCTGGCTGGCTCTGGAATATGCCGAAAAGATGGCAGTCGTACCCGTGAAGCTGGGCAGCAAGGGCATAGCCAAGCAAATCTACCTCGGCGCGCGTGAGGCAGAGTTGCATACCGACTATCTGCAGGCCTTTATTGCGCTGGCACGAGCACCTGGTCTGGCTCTGCCGGCTGCCGCATCCGCGCAGGACGACTCTTGAGAAGAGCGGCAGCCGACGGCTGAATAAGCAATAGCGGCTGACTCACATGTTGATGGCCGTCATGCCCGGTGCGGATGCACGGTCGGCTTGCCGTCCGGCTTGCACGCCCCACAGCCACATGGCGCCGCCCGCCAGCAGCGTCAGCACAAACGATTGCTGTGCGCCCCAGTGGTCTATCAGCCAGCCGGCAGCGGCAGCGCCCAGGGCCACACCGCTGGCGAGGCCAGTCAGCAGCCAGGTCATGCCCTCGGTCAGTCGGTTTGCTTGTACCTGCTGCTCCACCAGACTCATGGCCACGGTAATCGTCGGGCCAAAGGTAATGCCTGCCAGCAGAACGGCCAGCGTCAGTGCCGTCAGATTGCTGGCCAGCAACAGGGGCAGGGCGGAGATGGCGACCGATGCCCCGACCCAGACGATCTGGCGGCTGAGCGGCATCTGCAGGCGCAGCGTGCCAAACAGCAAGCCCATGGCGCAGGAGCCCAGCGCATAGAAGGACAGCACCACACTGGCCATGCCGGGCTGGCCCTGAGCTGTGGCGAAGGCCACGCTGGCCACATCGATCACGCCCACGATGACGCCTTGTGCCAGCATGAACAGCGCCAGCGTGCGCACCACGGGCTGGCGCAGCATCGACGACGACCTGTCTTTTTCCGAGCCTGTGTGCTGGCTGACAGGTGGTTCGGTACGGCGTTGCACCACAAACAGGCCTACGCCTATGATGAGGAACAGCGCTGCTGCCAGCGGGCCGGCCTCGGGGAACAGCAGCATGCTCAGGCCCACCGACAGCGGTGGGCCGACGATAAAGGCCAGGTCGTCGAGCACGCCTTCCAGTGCAAACGCGGTCTGCAGCTGAGGCGTTCCACTGTAGATCGCCGTCCAGCGGGCGCGGACCATGGCCGGCATGCTGGGCAGGCTGCCGACGGCAGCGGCCAGTACCAGCAGCAGCCAGTCCGGCCCCTGCCAGTGGGCGCAGGCCAGAAGGGCCAGCATCGACAGCGCACTGCTGGCGGCCGCAAACGGCAGCACCCTGAACTGGCCGTAACGGTCAACCAGCGCCGAGATGCGCGGTGCCAGAACGGCAATCGACAGCGCGAAACAGGCCGACACCATGCCTGCCAGCGTGTAGGCGCCGCGCTGCTGCGACAGCATGGTGATCAAGCCAATCCCTGTCATCGACAGCGGCAGTCGCGCCAGCAGCCCGGCCAGCACAAAGCCCGTGCTGCCCGGCGCCGTAAACAGCTTGCGGTAAGCATTCAACATGGAAACCCTTGAATAGATTCATTTGCATACATCGTGTATGCGAGTGACATTCTAGGAGCTTGGGATGTAGCGCGTATGATTGGCATACGCTTTGTATGTGAATATTGCCGGGAGTTCGCAGTGACCCAAGTTCGCCAGAGTCGTGCCAGCATGATCGAAGCCACGCGGGCCAAGCTGATCAGTGCTGCGCGCAGCGCTTTCGCCCAGCATGGCTACGCCCAGGCCGCCATGGACGAGCTGACCGCGCAGGCGGGTCTGACGCGCGGCGCGCTCTATCACCACTTTGGTGGCAAGCCCGGTCTGCTGGCTGCCGTGGTGGCGCAGATGGATGAAGAAATGGACCAGCGGCTGGAGCTTGTGCTGCGAGGCCATGACGATCCATGGGAAGGCTTTCTGGCCTATTGCCGCGCCTATCTGGCCATGGCGCAGGAGGCAGAAATTCGTCGCATCGTGCTGCAGGATGCACGCTCTGTGCTCACTGGCACCGACCAAGGTCAGCAGCACCAGCAATGCATTGCTTTTATCGCCGGTTTTTTGCAGCAGCTCATCGACGAGGGGGTGATCGTGAATGCCAGTGCAGCGGCGCTGGCAAGGTTGCTCAACGGCTGCCTGATTGAAGCGGCTTTCTGGATTGCCGAGGAGGGTGCTCCACCCGAGCGCCTGAACGAGTCCTTGCAGGCGCTGGATTTGATGCTGCAAGGCTGGAAGGCGGCCTGAGCCATTGTCAGAGCCGTGCCTGCTGTGCCTTGCCTGCAGCAGCCAGAATGAGGATCGTTTTGACTGCCAGGGTGTTCTCAAGCTGAGGACATCAGCGATTTTGTGCAAGCGAACAATCCGGAATTTGCAAAGAGTCCGGGCTCGGAGGCTTTACCGGGACCGGCGACCGGCTGCATTCGAGTTGTCTGAGGTCTTCAGCGTGCTTCCGCGATCACGCTGATGCAGCAAGTCAGGCCGGCAGGTAAGGCGAGATGTTGGCGATGGCCCGGGCCATATAGACATCTTTTTCACCCACAGGGGCCACGTAATGCAATGCGCTCCTGGCGGCCTCGATCCCCTCGACACGGGCAATAAGCCAGGTGGCGAGGTATTGCGCAGCCAGGCAACCTCCAGCGGTAGCCACATTGCCGTTTGCGAAGAATGGTTGCTCCAGTACGCGAATGCCAGCCTCTTCAACCCAGGGCCTGGTTGTCAGGTCGGTACACGCCATCACGCCATCCAGCAAGCCGAGCTTGGCCAGTATCAGCGTGCCGGAGCACTGTGCAGCAATCAGTTGCCGTGAAGGGTCCAGCCTGAGTCTCGACATGAGGTCGGCATTGCGCGCGACCTCACGCGTTTGCATTCCACTGCCCACGATGACCGCATCTGCAGCACTCGCATCCTCCAGAGTGGCCTGGGCTTCGATGACCACTCCGTTCATTGACTTGACGCGTGCGCTCGGGCAGGCAATCGACACTCGCCAGCCGGGTCGCTTGATGCGGTTGAGTATGCCTAGAGAAATGAGTGAGTCGAGCTCGTTAAAGCCTTCGAAAGTCAGGATTGCGATATGCATTGGGATGTTCCGGATGTGAACTTGTATCAATGCTCATGCTAGAGATGAGGTCCAATACGTTCAAATAATTGTCATGGATACAGGTTCTATATGCCGATTGCCCGATACAAGCAGCTGGTGGACCAGCTAGCCTCGGAAATTCGCGAAGGCCGGCTGGCACCGGGCACACGCCTGCCCACCCACCGGCAACTGGCATCCCGGGAGGGACTGGCCCTGGTCACGGCGACTCGTGTCTATGCCGAACTGCAGGCCATGGGCCTGGTCAGCGGCGAAACGGGGCGAGGAACTTTTGTGCGCGAAACAGCGCTGCCACGTGGCCTCGGTATCGACCAGCATGCCGCTGCGATAGGCATGCTGGACCTGAACTTCAACGCTCCTGCTCTTCCTGGTCAAGCCGAGTTGCTGCGCTCTGCATTGCGTCAACTTGCCGCCAGCGGAGATTTGGAGGCGCTGCTGCGCTATCAGCCACACGGAGGCCGAGCCCATGAGCGAGCTGCTATCGCTCTATACCTTGAAAACCGTAGGCTGACGGTTCCTGCCGAACAGGTGCTTATTGTGGATGGAGCGCAGCATGGACTCGCAAGCACGGCCATGGCATTGCTGCAACCGGGCGATGTAGTGGCTGTTGATGCTTTGAGTTACCCGGGCTTCAAGGTGCTGGCGCAACAGCTGAGGCTTGAGCTGATTGCCATTCCGGCAACTGGTTCGGGGCTGGACATCGATGCGCTGGAGCTGCTGTGCCGACGCCGCAAGGTGCGCGCGGTCTATGCAATGCCGACTCTCCATAACCCGCTTGGATGGGTGATGAGCATCAACCGACGTCATGCATTTGCAGCGTTGATCCGTCGCCATGGCCTGTTGCTGATCGAAGATGCCGCGTATGCGTTTCTTGCTCCGGATGCACCACCGCCCATGGCCGCACTGCTGCCTGAGTCCACGGTATATGTCTCAGGCTTTTCCAAGAGTGTCGCCACAGGTTTGCGGGTGGGCTTTGTGGCTGCGCCGGCAGCCTGGATATCTCGGATAGAACGAGCTATCCGTGCAACGACCTGGAACACCCCCGGCGTCATGACCGCCATGGTTGTGAATTGGCTGAGAGACGGGACGGTTGCCAGGCTGGAAGCTCAGAAGCGAGAGGACGCCCGGATGCGTCAGAAACAGGTGACGCAGGTCTTCAAGGGGCTGCCCTGTATGCGCCACCCCAGTTCGTATTTTGTCTGGCTCCCCATGCCTGACGAGCTGAGGGCTGATCAGGTCGCGATGGCGCTGCAGACGGCAGGAATTTCCGTGTCAACGGCCGAACCCTTTGCCACTGGCGTGCAAGTGCCGCAAGCACTGCGGCTGGCCTTGGGTTCGGTGCCGCTCGAAAAACTTCGGCATGCCTTGATGCGGGTCAGGCTGGTGCTCGATGGGGCCACGCTGCGCTAGAGGATGACGCCCAGAGCTCTCTGCGCATCCGGTTTCGAGGCCGTAGTCGAGGGAGTGAATGCTGCAGGCCATGGTCACACCGACCTGAAAACATGGCGTGCGGCGCCTGATGTATCAACGTTGCACGCGATTCAGGCGCTGGGTCCGGAGACCGGATTACTGGTACTTTTGCTCCAGCCCATCCCAGAAGTCCTTGTTCACCAGCCGCTGGCGTTCAAGGAAGGGGGCGACGATGGCGGGGTCTTCATCGACCTTGTGATCGTCGCGCAGCAGGGTCAGGCACTTTTGCATGCCGGCCACGGCCCCTTGCAGTGCGGCATTGGCGTAGAGCACAAAGCCATAGCCCAGCTCGCCCAGTTCATCGGCGTTGAAGATGGGGGTCTTGCCGCCAATGACCATATTCATGAGCTGGGGCGCTTGCAGGCGCTGAGGCAGGGCGCGCACTTCTTCGGCCTGGGTGACAGCCTCGACAAACAGGATGTCGGCGCCGGCTTCCTGAAACTGCTGGGCACGCTCGATGGCGGCTTCGAAGCCGTGGACGGCGGCAGCGTCGGTTCGGGCCATGATGAGAGTGCCGCTGTCGCGGCGCGCATCGACGGCGGCCTTGATCTTGCCCAGCATTTCGCCGGTTTCGATCACGGCCTTGCCATTGAAGTGGCCGCAGCGCTTGGGGCTGACCTGGTCCTCGAGCTGAATGCAGTCGGCACCGGCGCGCTCCAGTGTGCGCACGGCGTGGTAGGTGTTGACGGCATTGCCGAAGCCGGTGTCGGCATCGACCAGCAGCGGCACTTCCACGGCGTCGCGGATGCGGGCCGTATGGTCGGCGATATCGCCGAGACCCATGAAACCCTGGTCGGGCATGCCGAACCACATATTGGTCACGCCGGCACCGGTCACGTAGATGGCTTCAAAGCCCAGATCGGCAATCAGCCGCGCCGACATGGCGTTGAATGCACCGGGCACGATGACGCCACGGCGGGCATCGGCCAGGGCTTTGAGTTGTTGTTTGGGGTTCATGAGATTTCTTGATAAAAAAGACTCTGATGCTTATCTGCCCTGCGCGGCCGGCTGTCAGCCTTGACGAGTCAGGGCGCTACCTGGCAGCAGCCGCCTCGCACCCAGGGCGGCGAAGCAGCTCAGGGGGAATCAGTCCAGCGAAATATTCGCGTTCTTGATCACGGGCCCCCACTTGGCGCGCTCGGCTTCAAGATATTTGCCATAGGCCTGGGGTGTGCCGCCCATGATCTGGCCGCCGCTGCTTTCGATCATCTGGCGCAGAGACTTGTCGGTCTTGAGCGCTTCGTTGACGGCCTGGTTGAGCTTGGCCACCACGGCGTCGGGCGTGCCGGCCGGCGCAATCATGCCCAGCCAGTTGTACGACTCGAAGCCCTTGACCCCGGCTTCGTCCAGCGTGGGCACCTCGGGCAGCACGGCCAGACGGGTCTTGCTGGAGACGGCCAGGGCATTGATCTTTTTGGCTTTGATGGAGGGCAGGGCCGAGTAGCCCATCTCGAACATCATGGCCAGATGGCCGCCCATGAGGTCGGTGGCCGCCAGCGAGCCTCCCTTGTAGGGCACATGGGTCAGCTGGGTCTGGGTCTGATAGGCCAGCAGCTCGCCCGACAGATGGTGGGCCCCGCCTACGCCCGAGGAGCCATAGGTCAGATCGCCGGGCTTGGCCTTGGCATGGGCCAGCAGTTGCTGGACGCTCTTGAAGGGCTGGTTGGGAGCCGTGGTCAGAAACAGGGGAGCCTGCTCGATGAGGATAATGGGCTTGAACGCCGTCTTGGCGTCATAAGGCATCTTCTTCATCAGCATGGGGTTGGTGACCAAGGGGCCGGGCGAGCCGAAGCCGAAGGTGTGCCCGTCGTTGGCCTTGGCGATGGCATCCGTGCCCGTCACGCCACCGGCACCGCCGCGGTTGTCGATGATCACGGGCTGGCCCAGCACCTTGCCCAGCGAGTCGGCAATCAGGCGTGCGCGGGTATCGGCATAGCCGCCTGCCGCATAGGGCACGATGAGCTTGACGGTACGGGTGGGCCAGGCTTCAGAGCCCTGGGCCAGAGCGGCAGAGGAAGCGCCCAGCAAGGCGGTGGTGGCGGCAGCCCAGGCAGTGGCGCGGAGCAAGGCGTTTCTACGGGAAATCATGAATCAGGTCTCAGTATTCTTTTAAGGATCCAGCGTATATGGGGCATACGCTGGTTGCTATGTTTTCTTGTTCAGCCTACTTTTCCTGCATATGAGCTGCCTTGACGATCTCGCCCAGGCGCTTGCGCTCGGCATCGGCAAACTTCACGAATTCCGCACGTGTGCCGCCGACCGGCTCGATGCCCAGCCCCTTGAGCTTTTCGACGGTGGCGGGCTCCTTCATGGCCTTGTCCACGGCGGCTGCCAGCTTGTCCAGAATGGCGGGCGGCGTGCCCTTGGGGGCATGAATGCCGGCCCAGTGCGCGATCTGCAGATCGGCAAAGCCCTGCTCCACGGCAGTGGAGAGTTGGGGGTAGGCGGAGATGCGCTGGGTCCAGGTCGTGGCCAGAGGTTTGAACTTGCCCTCGTGAATGATGTGCGGCAGCGCGATGATGCTGGCTTCGGACGTGCCTTCGACCTGGCCGCCGAGCACGGCCGTGGTGCTCTCCGAACCGCTCTTGTAGGGCACGGGCTGTAGCTTGGCACCGTATTTCACATTCAGCATCTCGGCCACGAAGTGCGGCGTGCTGCCCGTGCCGGCGGTGGCAAAGTTGAAGCCTGCGCCCTTCTTGGAGGCTTCGACGAAGTCACGCAGATTGTTGTAGGGCGCGTTCTTGGGCACCACGATCACCGAAGGTGCCAGGCCAATCATCACCACGGGCTGCAGGGTATCGTCCTTGAAAGGCATGGTCTTCTTGATCATGCTGTTGGAGATGACGCCTGCCGCGCTGACCAGCAGCGTGTAGCCATCGGGCTGGGCCTTGGCCACGATATCGGCACCCACTGTGCCACCTGCGCCGGGGCGGTTGTCGATCACCACGGGCTGGCCGAGGATCTTGGAAGCACCTTCGGCCGCCGATCTGGCCATCAAGTCATTGGCGCCGCCTGCGGAAAACGGTACCACGAGGCGAATCGGGCGCGTGGGCCAGTCGGCGGCCAGGGCCAGGCCAGCTGCGCCCAGCACGGAAAGAGTCAAGGCCTGGGCAACAAGCTTGCGACGGTTCAAAAACATGGATATCTCCTGGATCCAAATCCCTATTGGTATGGGCTGTTGCCGCAAGCACTGTGCCAGACGGATCTGGGGAAAACCCTTTGTGTTCCAAGTATTTGAAATCATTGAAATTTCTGGAGTTTTGTGGAGTGTCCATCTGCGGTTGTGTATGGCTTCTGTTTCGATGATGAAATAATAATTTTCATGAATGAAACAAATGCGATATCGAATCATGGCGTCAAACGTCTGCCGGCAGCTGGCCAGCCGCATTTGCCGCACATCGTCACCGTAGGCCGCTACCGTGTGGGGCGGGTGCTGGAGCGGCTGGCACAGCCCTGGTCGGGTGAGGCCAGGTTCTCGCACATCTCGGCTTCTTTCGACGATGCGGTGGCCCAGGTGCAGGCGCTCAATCTGCGCCAGCCCATCGATGCCCTGGTGGGGGCGGGGGCCAGTGGTGCCTGGATTCGAGAGCGCGTGGACATTCCGCTGGCCATGGTAGAAGTGCGTGGCCTGGATTTGCTGCAGGCGCTGCGCCAGGCCAAGTTGCAGACCACGGAAGAAGCTCCGCGCGTGGGCCTGGTCAACTTCGAGGTGCCGTCGCCCGTGGTGGCACAGTTCGACAGCCTGTTCGGCCTGGGCCTGGTCCAGATTGCCTATCAAGGTCCGCATGACGCGCCGGCCTGCGTGCAAAAGCTCAAGGCGTCGGGCGTTGGCGCCGTGGTTGCGCCGGGCCTGGTGGCCGATTTGGCAGAGCAGGCGGGCATGGCCAGCGTGTTGCTGTATTCCGATATTTCGGTGCGTCAGGCACTCAGCGACGCCATGCTGCTGGCCCGTCATCGACGTGCCGAGCGCGACCGGCATCAACGGCTGGAAACCGTGCTGCATCAACTGCAGGATGGTGTGGCTGCCGTGGACGAGCGTGGCCGTATTTGCGCGCTGAACCCACGAATGGCCGCCTTGCTCGGAGCCCCGGTCGATGCCTTGCACGGCCGCATGCTGGAAGAGGTGGCTCCGGCCCTGGGCACGGCTCGGGCGCTCGCTGGCGAGGAGGGCGGAGAAGAGGTGGTGCAACTGGCCCTGCGTACCCTGGTGGTGCGACGTGCGCCAATTGTGGAGAACGGGCTGGTGACCGGCGCTTTGCTGGTCTGCCGCGATCCAGCTGTCATTCAGCGGGCCGATCGCAGCCTGCGCGCCAGTCAGCGGCAAAGAGCTTCCGGTGTACGCTGGCGCATTGAGGACTATCTGGGCAGCAGCCCCGCTGCCCAGCGCGTGCGACTGCTGGCCAGGCAGTACGCGAACAGCGATGCGACGGTGCTGATTCTGGGCGAAAGCGGGACCGGAAAGGAGCTGGTGGCGCAAGGCATTCACAGCGCGGGACGGCGTGCGGAGCAGCCATTTCTGGCCGTCAACTGTGCGGCGCTCAGCGAAAGCCTGCTGGAGAGCGAGCTTTTCGGTTACGAGGAAGGCGCTTTTACCGGGGCCAGGCGCGGCGGCAAGACCGGGCTGGTCGAGGCAGCGCATACCGGGACCCTGTTTCTCGATGAAATTGGCGACATGCCGCTGGCACTGCAATCGCGGCTGCTGCGCGTGCTGCAGGAGCGCGAGGTATTGCGCGTAGGTTCCACCACGCCGATTCCAGTGGATGTGCGCGTGATTGCCGCCACCCATGCGGATCTGGCGGATCAGGTGGAGCGTGGCCGGTTCCGGCGCGATCTCTACTACCGCCTGGCGGTGCTGCGCCTGAGCACGCCTTCGCTGCAAATGCGAGGTGGTGCCGATGTTGCTGAACTGGGCCGCGCCATGCTGGCTCAGCGCCTGAGCGCTGCAAGCGGGTTGCCCCGCGCACTGCATGACAGAGTGGAGCAGCAGCTCGATGCACTGCTGGCCAGGGCTGCGGCGCATGACTGGCCCGGCAATGTCCGTGAACTGGACAACTGGGTGGAGCGCCTGCTGGCCTGCAGCGACTATCTGGACTCAGGCCGGGGTGGCCTTCTGGATATGGCGCGCTTGCTTGAAGTCTTCCCGGAGTGCGCCGACGGCCTGGCTCTGGCCGAGCCTGCCGCGGCTCGGCAGGCACAGCTCAGAGACGCGGGTCGCCTTGCCGAACAGAAGCGATTGCGCGAAGTGCTGGAGTCGGTCGGAGGTGATCAGCGCCAGGCCTGTGAAATTCTCGGCATCAGCCGGGCCACTTTGTGGCGGCGCATGAAGGCTTAGCAGCAACACTGCTTGAGTGCCTGCAGTGCGCCATGCGTATGATTTCGGCCAATATCGTGAGCGCATAGCGTGAATTGCGGCATCCGGCGCAACAATCACCAGCAAGCGGAGATTGGGCTGTGCCTCGGGCTTTCTGGGTGTGAAAGACTGCAGGCTCCGCTGTCTGGTGGGCCGGGTCAAGACCAGCACCACAGCCGGGCCTGATGTTTTATCGATTGAGATCGGGAGAGAGACGGGTTATGTCCGACGTGAGCGAGCTCGAGAACGAGAGTGCGGTCTATAGAACCTTGCTGGAGTCCACCAAGGCCATTCCCTGGAAGATCGACTGGGCGACCATGAAGTTCGCCTATATCGGCCCTCAGATCGAGAGTCTGCTTGGCTGGAGCCGTGAAAGCTGGGTCAGCGTCGAAGACTGGGCCATGCGCATGCACCCCGACGACCGCGAATATGTGGTGAATTTCTGCGTGAGCCAGTCCCAGGCCGGCGTGGACCATGAGGCCGACTATCGCGCGCTGACCAAGGACAACGGCTATGTCTGGATTCGCGATGTGGTCCATGTGGTGCGCAATGCGCAAGGTGAGGCCGAAGCGCTGATCGGCTTCATGTTCGACATCAGCGAGCGCAAGAAGACCGAGGAAAGACTGTTGAGCCTGCAAAAGGAGCTGGAGGTGCTTTCCTTCAAGGATGGTCTGACCAGCATTGCCAATCGACGCTGCTTCGATACCAGTTTCGAGCAGGAATGGGAGCGCACGCGCAGCGATGGCAAGCCCCTGTCCATGCTGCTGTTCGATGTCGACTTCTTCAAGCAATACAACGATTTATACGGTCATATCCAGGGCGACAAATGTCTGGTGGATATTGCCCAGACCCTGAGCCTGGCGCTGGACGGACAGCGTGACCTGGTGGCGCGTTACGGTGGCGAGGAGTTTGTGGTGCTGCTGCCCGAAGCCGATGCCGAAACTGCGCAAAAAGTGGCCGAGCGCTGCCAGCGCCTGATCCAGAAGCAGTCCATCGTGCATGCACTGTCGCCACATGGCAGGCGGGTCACCATGAGCATTGGTGCGGGGACGGTGCAGCCGGCAGAGCATGATCGACCTGCCAGCTTTATCGAAGCCGTGGACCGGCAGCTCTATGCGGCCAAGAACAAAGGCCGCCACCGGATTGAAAGCGTCATCTTGAGCGCTTGAACCCTGCCCAGGCCTGCGTGCGGCAGGCGCCCGGCAGGGCAATACCCGGTGTCAGGCCTGCAGCACCTCGCCCGGCACCCGTACCCAGCCTTCCATCAGAATGCGGGCGCTGCGGCTCATCAAGGCCTTGGTGACCTGCCATTGACCCTGGTCGCTCCTGGCTTCGGCCCCCACACGCAGGGTGCCGCTGGGATGGCCAAAGCGTACGGACTGGCGCTCGCCGCCGCCCGCCGCCAGATTGACCAGCGTGCCGGGAATGGCGGCAGCCGTGCCAATGGCGACGGCGGCCGTGCCCATCATGGCGTGGTGCAGCTTGCCCATGGACAGCGCCCGAACCACCAGATCAATATCCCTGGCTGCAATGGCTTTACCGCTTGAGGCGATATAGCTTTGCGCAGGAGCCACAAAGCCTATCTTGGGCGTGTGCTGGCGTGTGGCAGCTTCACCCAGATCCTTGATCAGACCCATCCTGAGTGCGCCATGGGCGCGGATGGCTTCGAACCTGGCCAGGGCGGGGCCATCGCTGTTGATGGCATCCTGCAGTTCGCAGCCGGTATAGCCCAGCTCTCTGGCATCGAGAAAGATGGTCGGAATGCCGGCATTGATGAGGGTCGCGCAAAAGCGGCCGACGCCGGGCACATCCAGCTCGTCGCTGACATTGCCGGTGGGAAACATGGCAGCTCCGTCCTCACCTTCATCGGCGGGATCCAGGAACTCCAGGGCCACTTCGGCAGCGGCAAAGGTCACGCCGTCAAGTTCGAAGTCTCCGGTTTCCTGCACCTGACCATCGCGGATCTGCACATGGTTGATGATGGTCTTGCCGATATTGGCCTGCCAGATGCGAATGACGGCCACGCCGTTTTGCGGAATGCGCTCGGCCGGAATCAGACCCATGTGAATGGCGCAGGGGCCGACGGCTGCGCTCAGGTTGCCGCAGTTGCCGCTCCAGTCCACAAAAGGCTGATCGATGGAGACCTGGCCGAACAGATAGTCCACATCGTGATCGGCGCTTGCGCTCCGGCTGAGGATCACGCCTTTGCTGGTGGAGGATGAGGCATTGCCCATGCCGTCAATCTGTTTGCCATAAGGGTCGGGGCTACCCAGAGTGCGCAAAAAGATGGCGTCGCGAACAGGGCCGGGCTGCCGGGCCGCCTCGGGCAGATCCTGAAGCTTGAAGAACACACCTTTGCTGGTGCCTCCGCGCATATAGGTGGCGGGAATGCGGATTTGCGAAGTGAGGGACATGGAATGGCAAACAAACAAGGTATTCAAGGCTCAAGCCAGGGCTTGAGCCTTGAATCAGTGAAACAGGCGTAGCTGTTGAGGACGAGGCGGAGAGCCGGAAGCCAATGGCCAGCGATGCAGTAGCTGGTAGCGTAACTGCTTGCCTGTGCCGGTTCGCTCGACCAGCTGGATCTCATCGATCAGCCAGTCGACGGGATCGATACGCCGAGTGGGCAGGGCATGTAGAGCTTTGTAGCTGATGGTGATGTGCGGTCTATGGCCGTCATCCTTGAAACCGTGGGATTTCAATCCGGTCTGTAGCGTTGTCAGTAGCCGGTTGAAAGGCTCCGGACGTCCGCGGGTTAGCAAAGACCAGTGAATGCGCTCGCCCTCCTCACCGCGAATGCGGTTGAAGCTGAGCTCGAAGGCCTTCAACTGCGCCGCTTGAACGGCATTGCCTGCGGCCAGCAAGGCGAGCAGTGCCTCTTGCCCGGAGTCAAACGGGCCACACCAGGTTTGGTGCCAGTTGTCTGGAGAGAACAGGCGCTCGCCCAGTTCCTTATCAAGGCCCAAAGCGCTGATCCGGGCACGCAGGCGATGACGTACCGGGATTTTGGGCTGGGTGACAATCAGTATGCGTGCCTGGCTCATAGCTGCTCCTTAGCTCACAAGTTCAGCCGTCGATGTGGAATCGGCCGCTGCGCTGTCCGCCAGGAAGTCCTGGGCAAAGCGCTGCAGCACGCCACCGGCCTCGTAAATCGAGACCTCTTCCGCGGTATCGAGGCGGCACAGTACCGGCACTTCGGTGCGGACACCTGTCGTTCGGTGGATATGAAGTGTAAGCGTGGCCTGGGGGCTGCGCCGGCCGATGACATCAAAGCTCTCGGTGCCATTCAACCCCAGTGTGTGGCGGCTCGTGCCGGGCAGGAACTCCAGCGGCAACACCCCCATGCCGATCAGATTGGTGCGGTGAATGCGCTCGAAGCCCTCGGCCACGATGACCTCCACACCGGCCAGACGCACGCCCTTGGCGGCCCAGTCACGGCTCGATCCCTGGCCGTAGTCGGCGCCGGCGATGATGATCAGCGGTTGCTTGCGCTGCATATAGGTCTCTATGGCTTCCCACATGCGCATGGTCAGTCCCTCGGGCTCGACGCGGGCAAGAGAGCCCTGGCGCACCTTGCCCTGGTCGTCCACCACCATTTCGTTGAGGAGCTTGGGATTGGCAAGGGTGGCGCGCTGCGCGGTCAGGTGGTCGCCGCGATGCGTGGCATAGGAGTTGAAGTCCTCCTCGGGTAGACCCATTTTGTGCAGATACTCGCCTGCGGCCGAGTCCATCAGGATGGCATTGGAGGGCGAGAGGTGGTCGGTGGTGATGTTGTCGGGCAGGATGGCCAGAGGGCGCATGCCGCGCAGCGTGCGCTCTGTGGCCAGCGCCCCCTCCCAGTAGGGCGGACGGCGGATATAGGTGCTCTGCGGGCGCCAGTCATACAGTGCCTCGACCTTCCCGCCCTGGTCTGAGCGGATGGCAAACATGGGCTCGTAGACCGCGCGGAACTGCTCGGGCTGGACGGCAGCCTTGGCCACGGCGTCGATTTCCTCATCGCCGGGCCAGATGTCCTTGAGACGGATTTCGCGGCCCTGGAAGACGCCTAGCACATCGTTCTCGATATCGAAGCGCATGGTGCCTGCAATCGCATAGGCCACGACCAGCGGTGGCGAGGCCAGGAATGCCTGTCTGGCATGGGGGTGGATGCGGCCATCGAAGTTGCGATTGCCCGAAAGCACGGCTGTGGTGTGGAGGTCGCGATCCACGATTTCCTGCTGAATGGCCGGATCGAGCGCGCCACTCATGCCGTTGCAGGTGGTGCAGGCAAAGGCCACCACGCCAAAGCCCAGCGCTTCTAAGTCATGTAGCAGGCCGGCTTGCTGCAGATACAGCGGCACGGTTCTGGAGCCGGGGGCCAGCGAGGTCTTGACCCAGGGCTTGCGCGCCAGGCCCAGATTGCGCGCATTGCGCGCCAGCAGGCCGGCCGCGATCACATTGCGTGGGTTGCTGGTATTGGTGCAACTGGTAATGGCTGCAATGATGACCGCTCCATCTGGCATCTGCCCTTCGGTCTGCGTCCACTCACCGGCAATGCCTCTTGCTGCAAGCTCGCTGGTTGCCAGGCGAGCATGCGGATTGGAAGGGCCGGCTATATTGCGCACCACGCTGGACAGGTCAAAGCTCAGCGTACGTTCGTATTCGGCATTCTCCAGGCTGTCTGCCCACAGACCTGCCTGTTTGGCGTAGTTCTCGACCAGTTGCACCTGTGCGGGCTCGCGCCCCGTCAGACGCAGATAGTCGATCGTCTGCTCGTCGATCGCGAACATGGCCGCCGTGGCTCCATATTCGGGAGCCATATTGGAGATGGTGGCGCGGTCGCCAATCGTCAGACTCCGTGCGCCCTCCCCGAAAAATTCAAGATATGCCCCCACCACTTTTTGTCGACGCAGGAATTGCGTCAAGGCCAGCACGATATCGGTGGCAGTGATGCCCGGCTGGCGCGTGCCGGCCAGTTGTACGCCAATGATTTCGGGCAGGCGCATCCACGAGGCACGGCCCAGCATCACGTTTTCTGCCTCCAGACCGCCCACGCCCACGGCGATCACTCCCAGTGCATCGACATGTGGCGTGTGGCTGTCGGTACCTACCAGAGTATCTGGGAATGCTTCACCATCGATAGCGTGGATCACAGGGCTCATGCGCTCCAGATTGATCTGGTGCATGATTCCGTTGCCCGGTGGAATCACCTCCACATTCTTGAAGGCTCGCTTGCACCAGTCGATGAAATGAAAGCGGTCCTCATTGCGCCGGTCTTCGATGGCGCGGTTTTTCTCGAAGGCCTCACGGTCGTAGCCACCGCACTCAACGGCCAGCGAATGATCGACGATCAACTGCACGGGCACCACGGGATTGACAGCGGCCGGATCGCCACCTTGCTCGGCAATCGCATCGCGCAGGCCGGCCAGGTCGACCAGCGCTGTCTGGCCCAGGATGTCATGGCAGACCACGCGGGCCGGGAACCAGGGAAAATCGCGTTCGCGCTTGCGTTCAACGATTTGCGCGAGGTACTCGGTCAGGTGGGCCGGATCGCTGCGCCGCACCAGGTTCTCGGCATGGACGCGGCTGGTATAGGGCAGTGTGGTCCAGCTGCCGGGGCGGATGGCTTCCACAGCGGACCGGGCGTCGAAGTAATGCAGCGCAGTGCCGGGCAAGGGTTTACGGTAGGGGTGGTGAGTCATTGTCTCGGGGATTCTTTTAGGAGTCTCAATAGGCCAGAGCCGAGCGTGAGGCTTCTGCGTTGCCGGCACTGTGACTGTGCGGGGATTGTGAAAGGGCTGCAGGCAATGGTGCACGCATCGGCGCTTGGCTTGTCGGCTGCATGGCGAGCTGTGTACCCAGTGCGAGTTGGAGTCGGGCCTGCGACACGCGCAGCAACTGCTCGCAAAGCTGCGTGCTGGCAGTCTGCATCTGGCGTTGCCGCGCCAGATGGCCAGCCAGCAGGCTGCTCAGCAAGCGAGCCTCGGCCACCTGGGCTGCACTCAGGCAGGTCACGCTCATGCCGCGCCGGGGCTGTGCGCTCAGCAGTCCTTCATGGCATAGCAGCTTCATGGCCTCGCGCACAGGAGTGCGGCTCACGCCAAACTCCTGCGCCAGTGCTCCGTCATTGATGTCCGATCCGGGCGGTAACTGATGGCTAAGAATGCGCTCGCGTAGCTTGTCGGCGATGGCAATGCACAGGGAATGGGCTTGCATGGGCTGGGCAGACATTGCTGGAGCTTACTGGCGTGCCTCGATAGGCACGAAATGAAGGTCGTCCGGGCCTGTGTAGTTGGCGCTGGGACGGATGATCTTGTTGTCCTGGCGCTGCTCGATGATGTGCGCCGCCCAACCGCTGGTGCGGGCAATCACGAACAGCGGCGTGAACATGGCGGTGGGCACGCCCATCATGTGATAGCTGACGGCGCTGAACCAGTCGAGGTTGGGAAACATGTTCTTGACTTCCCACATCACCGACTCCAGACGTGCGGCAATGTCGTACATCTTGGTGCTGCCAGCTTCGTCCGACAGCTTCTTGGCCACGCCCTTGATGACCACATTGCGGGGGTCGCTCACGGTATAGACCGGGTGGCCGAAGCCGATCACGACCTCCTTGGCATCCACGCGGCGGCGGATGTCGGCCTCGGCTTCGGCCGGGTTGTCATAGCGCTTCTGGATCTCGAACGCCACTTCGTTAGCGCCGCCATGCTTGGGTCCGCGCAGCGCGCCGATCGCCCCGGTTATCGCCGAATACATATCGCTGCCCGTGCCTGCCACCACGCGGGCCGTGAAGGTCGAGGCATTGAACTCATGCTCGGCATACAGATTGAGCGAGGTATGCATGGCACGTACCCAGCTCTCGGACGGCTTGGCACCATGCAACAGATGCAAAAAGTGCCCACCGATCGAGTCGTCGTCTGTTTCAACTTCGATACGGCGGCCCGAGTTGCTGAAGTGATACCAGTAAAGCAGCATGCTGCCCAGGCAGGCCATCAGGCGGTCGGCGATATCGCGGGCGCCAGGAAGATTGTGGTCGTCTTTCTCCGGCAGCGCGCAGCCCAGGGCGGAGACACCGGTGCGCATCACGTCCATGGGATGGCTGGCGGCGGGTAGCTGTTCCAGCGCAGTCTTCACGCTGCCGGGCAGGCCGCGCAAAGCCTTGAGCTTGGCTTTGTAGGCCCTGAGTTCGGCGTGGGTGGGCAGCTTGCCGTGTACCAGCAGGTGGGCAATCTCCTCAAACTCGCAGACCTCGGCAATGTCCAGAATGTCGTAGCCGCGGTAGTGCAGGTCGTTGCCGTTCCTGCCCACGGTGCACAGTGCCGTGTTGCCTGCTGTCACGCCGGAGAGGGCGACGGACTTTTTTGGCCTGAAGCTTGCGGCGGCGTGGTTAATGGCGGTTGAAGATATTGGGGATGTTGGGGCTGTCACAGTGCTCATGGGTGTCTCCTTTGGATGTGCAGTGCAGGTCCTTGCCGGTCTGCGATACTTCGCAATCTACGCATTTGTTTTTTATGCGTACAGAGCTGAATTGGTGAATGCTTGCGAAGGTGATTGCATGTATTTGAAAATTTTGCGAATCTTTGGAGCGGCAATAGGGAGCAGGTAAGTGGCCAAGACATTCATGGGCGTGCGTCTGCGCAGCCTGCGTGCCGAGCGTGGTCTTACGCAGGCTGCGCTGGCCCAGGCGCTGGAGTTGTCACCGAGCTATCTGAATCAGATCGAGCAGGATCAGCGCCCGCTCACGGTGGCCGTGCTGCTCAAGATTCACAGGGTGCTGGGCGTCGATATCCAGCAGTTCTCCGAGGATGAGGAGGCCCGCTTGCTGGCGCAGCTGCGCGATGCGGTGGCCGCCATGCCTCAGCCAGAAGGTTCGGTGCCGCTTCCCGAGCTGCGTGAGGTCGCAGCCAAGCTGCCGCAGCTGGCACAGATGCTGCTGGCCATGCACCAGCGTCACCTGGCAGACGCCGAGCGGCTGGAGGCCTTGACCGCCCATCTGGGTGATGGCCGCGCCGGGCCGGATGCCGACACCTCAGTTCACAGAGGTGTCGCCGGGAATGGCGCAATGGCAGGCCTGCTGGCTGAGCCCTTGCGCCAGATGCCGTTCGAGGCGGTGCGTGATTTCTTTTTTTCCCACCGCAATTACCTTGATGCGCTTGATCGTGCAGCTGAAGCGCTGGCTCGGCAGGCTGCAGAGCAAGGCGGTCATCTGCATGATTGGCTGCAATACCGGCTGCAGGCACGACATGGTGTATTGGTTCTGCATGCTCATGTCGGGACCGCTGAGAAAGCGGGCAGCCATAGGCGCTACGATGCGCTCACGCGCACCTTGTATGTTGCTCCGCAACTGAGTCCCATGCAGCAGGCATTTCAGCTGGCTACGCAACTGGCGCTGCTGGAGTTTGATTCACTGATTGAAAGGGAGCTGCAAAGCGTTCCCTGGCAGGACGAGGCCACGCGCCGGCTGGCACGCATGGGGCTGGCCAATTATGTAGCCGGGGCATTTGTGCTGCCATATGGGGAGTTCTTGCGTGCAGCCGAAGGCCTGCGCTACGACATAGACTTGCTGGCAAAGCACTTCGGTGTGGGCTTCGAGACCGTCTGCCATCGTCTCTCAACCCTGCAGCGAAGCGATGCGCCGGGTGTGCCGTTCTTCTTTATACGAGTGGACCGGGCCGGCAATATCAGCAAGCGCCAGTCGGCCACGCATTTTCATTTCTCCAAGACAGGCGGCACCTGCCCGTTGTGGGTGGTGTACGAGGCTTTTACCCAGCCGGGCCGCATAGTGCCCCAGCTCGCCAGCATGCCGGACGGGCGCGTCTACCTGTGGATTGCTCGCACCATCAGCCATGCTGGCCAGGGCTGGGGGGCTCCAGGCAAGACCTTCTCCATCGGCCTGGGCTGCGACTTGCAGCACGCCGCGCGGCTGGTGTATTCCCAAGGCATGGATTTGCGCAATATAGGAGCGGCCACACCTATCGGCATGGGCTGCAAGGTATGCGAGCGCAGCGCTTGCCCGCAACGTGCTTTTCCGTACGTAGCCAAACCGCTCAAAGTCAATGAAAACGAGAGCGGATTTGTCCCCTATGGCGGTTAGTTGCTGCTGCCATGTGCGGTGAAGTTGAGAGGATGCATCTGACGCTGGATTGCTGTCACCAACTGATTAACAGGTGTGAAAATGCATTGGAGCAGAAATCTGTATTGTATTTATTGCTATTTATTTGATAGCTTTCCGAGAAAATTTGCTTAGTCTTCTTGGACGATGGGCTGAGGGCGATTTCTTCATACGCTGTCTCCAAGTTTTGATTGCACATCAACAAGGAGACAAGAATGCGTTTAGCCGGAAAAGTTGCCGTGGTCACGGGGGCGGGCCAGGGCATGGGGCGAGCGATTGCACAGCGTTTTGCCGATGAAGGAGCCACTGTGGTGGCCGTGGACTTGAATGAAGAAGCAGCCAGGCAGACCCTGGAAGGCAAGGGCAGCAAGCATCTGGCCCGTTCCTCCAATGTGGCTGACAGCGCTGCGGTTGATGCGCTGTTTGTCGAAATCCGCGAAAAGCTGGGCGCCGTCGACGTGCTGGTGAACAACGCCGGCGTAGGCTCGGTGGACCAGTTTGCCGATATTCCTGACGCGACCTGGGAGCGCGTGATTGGCGTGAACCTGAACGGCGCGTTCTACTGCGCCCGTGCCGCCGTCAAGCAGATGCAGGAAGGCAAGGGCGGTGCCATCGTCAATATCTCCAGCACCTCGGCTGTCAGCGGTGACGGTCCGGCGCACTATTGCGCTTCCAAGGCCGCCCTGATGGGCTTGACCCGTGGCATGGCCAAGGAGCTGGCGTCCAAGAAGATCCGTGTGAACACACTGGTTCCCGGACCCACGAACACGCCCATGATGCAGGGCATTCCCCAGGAGTGGGCCGATGCCATCATCGCCGGCGTGCCCATGGGCCGCATGGCTGAGCCAGAAGACATCGCCAAGGTGGCAGTGTTCCTGGCCAGCGACGACAGCGGCTTTGTGACGGGGCAGAACGTGGCAGTCAACGGCGGCAGCGCCTTCCTCTAAGGAGAGACAAGCATGAGCAAGCGTCTGGAAGGAAAGATTGCGTTTGTGACCGGTGGTGGTTCCGGTATCGGCGCCGCAACGGCTGAGCGTTTCGCACAGGAGGGGGCAACCGTGGTGATCTGCGGCCGCCGCAAGCAGCCTCTCGACGAAGTCGTGGCCAGGATCAAGGCTGCAGGCGGCAGTGCCGAGGCCATCGTGGCCGACGTGGGCAACGAAGCCCAGTTTGTCGGAGCGCTGGAGCAGACTGCCAAAAAGCATGGCAGCCTGGACATTCTGGTCAACAACGCCATGGCCTACACCTGGGGTGGCATCGACGGCATGACCACGGCGGACTGGCATGCCAACTTCAGCACATCGGTGGACGGCACTTTCTGGGGAACGCGTACTGCGCTGAAGCTGATGGGGCCCAAGGGTGGTTCCATCGTCAATATCAGCTCCATCTGCGGCACGCTGGGCACACCTTTTATGTCGGGTTACTCGGCAGCCAAGGCGGCCATCATCAACTTTTCGCGTGCAGCGGCTGCCGAAGGTGCTGCAGCAGGCATCCGCGTGAACGTGGTGATCCCGGCGGTGGTGGAAACGCCTGCCACGGCCGGCATGCTGGCTGATGAGGCATCGCGCAAGAACACCGAAAAACTCATTCCCATGGGGCGCGTGGGTCAGTCCGGCGAGCTGGCCAATGCCGTGCTGTTTCTGGCCAGCGACGAGGCCAGCTATGTGACAGGTGCCGCCTTGCCCGTGGATGGCGGCCGCTCCGCGGTGCTGGTGACGGCACTGTAAGAAAGAGGCTGAAGAGATGAGTGAACCCGTGAATCAGTGGCCACAAACGCTGGAAGAGCGTATCGACAGGCTGGAGTCGCTGGATGCGATTCGTCAACTGGCTGGCAAGTATTCCCTGTCGCTGGACATGCGCGACATGGACGCCCATGTGAACCTGTTCGCTCCCGATATCAAGGTGGGCAAGGAAAAAGTGGGGCGGGCGCATTTCATGGCCTGGCAGGACAGCACGCTGCGTGACCAGTTCACGGGAACCTCGCACCATCTGGGCCAGCACATCATCGAGTTTGTGGATCGAGATCACGCCACCGGCGTGGTCTACTCCAAGAACGAGCATGAATGCGGTGCCGAGTGGGTCATCATGCAGATGCTGTACTGGGACGACTACGAGCGCATTGACGGCCAGTGGTACTTCCGTCGTCGTCTGCCCTGTTACTGGTATGCCACGGATCTGAACAAGCCACCGATTGGCGACATGAAGATGCGCTGGCCCGGTCGTGAGCCCTACCATGGCGCTTTCCACGACCTGTTCCCGAGCTGGAAGGAGTTCTGGGCCCAGCGCCCCGACAAGGATGAGTTGCCGCAAGTGGCCGCGCCCGCGCCGCTGGAGCAGTTCCTCAAAAGCATGCGCCGTGGCACACCTGCGCCTCGCATGCGTGTGCGCTAAGGAGCCGGCATGAGTCAAACGCTTTTCACTCCCATCCAGCTGGGCAAGATTGCTCTGCAGAACCGCGTGGTCATGGCCCCCATGACGCGCAACCGCGCCGATGCCGATGGCACGCCCACCGACATCATGGCCGAGCACTATGGCCAGCGCGCTGATGCCGGCCTGATCGTGGCTGAAGGGGCCTGGCCCGAGGTCACGGGTCAAGCCTACTGTCGTCAGCCCGGCATCGAAACTGCCGCTCATGTGCGCGGCTGGCGCCGTGTGACGGACGCCGTGCATGCGCGTGGCGGATCCATCGTGCTGCAAATCATGCACTCCGGTCGTATCGGCAGCAGCCATATCAAACCCGCTGGTGTGCGTTCCGTATCGGCGTCCGCCATTCAGGCTCAGGGCAAGATCTGGACCGATGCGGCAGGCATGCAGGATTTCGACCAGCCCCAGGCATTGACCACCGAAGAAGTGCGCAAGGCGATTGCCGGGCATGCTGCGGCTGCTCGGCGCGCCATGGATGCGGGCTTTGACGGCGTCGAGCTGCATGGCACCAGCGGCTATCTGAGTCTGCAGTTCCTGCATTCCAGTACCAATCAGCGTACCGATGAATATGGTGGCAACGCCAGCAGCCGCTCACGTTTCGCCGTGGAATGCCTGGGCTCCATGGGAGAGGCCATCGGCATCGATCGCGTGGGGCTGCGCCTGAACCCCGGCAACACCTTCAATGACACAGCGGATGAAAACTCCGCGGCAACCCATGCCGAGCTGATGCGTCAGGCCGCCAAGCTGGGCATTGCCTATCTGCATGTGATGCGTGCAGTCTTCGATCCTTCAATCGATGCCTTCAAGCTGGCGCGTGAGAACTTTGGCGAGAACCTGATTCTCAACGATGGCTTTGATGCGCAAAGCGCCGAAGCCGCGTTGCAGGCAGGCGAGGGCAAGGCGGTATCTTTTGCGCGGCATTTCATCGCCAACCCCGATCTTGTGCAGCGCATGCGCCAGGGCCTGCCTTTGGCCAGGTTTGACCGCAACACGCTCTACACCCCTGGTGCCAGGGGCTACAACGACTATGCGTCTGCAGAGGAAGTGCAGACCGTCTGATCCATCAAGAAACTGAGTTCATCGTGTTGGCCGCATTCCCGCATGGGGGTGCGGCCTTTTTTTTTTGTACCGAGGGTTTTCACGGCTGTCGCAAGGGTGTCGGTTCGGCCTGTTTCAAAAGGTTGAAAGCAATCTAGTCTATTCCGCTGAAATACATGCTGATTCTTGTATGAGTGCTATTAAATTTGGGTGATGAAGCGGCAAATCGTTAGTCTCAATGGACGATGTTTGCAAAGGCTCTCCTCTTCAGAATCCTCTGCATCACTAAAGGATTTGGGTTGGAGGCCCCGACATCATGATGGAAATACGTGGACTAGCGTACGTTGTTGCCGAGAGCTCTGATTTGGATCGCTGGGTCAGCTACGCACGTGACGTGCTTGGCATGATGCCGAGCACCACTGCCGATGGCGATCTGCTGATCAAGATGGATGAGCGTCAGTTCCGCTTCCAGGTTCAGCCTGGCAGCAATGACAGATACTCCGCATCCGGTTGGGAGGTGGCCAACAAGCAAGCCTTCGAGCAGGCGCTCGAGGTGTTGCAGGCTGCTGATGTGCACTACGAAATGGGCCGCCCCGAGCTGTGTGCCAAGCGCCATGTGCAGGAGTTGGCCATCGTGATGGATCCGTCCGGAAACCGTCATGAGATCGTCTGGGGCTTCAAGTCCGACTTCAGCCATTTCGCATCGCCCCAGGGCGTGTCGCGCTTCATCACCGGTGACTATGGTCTGGGCCACACCGTGCTGCCTGCTCCCGACTTTGACAAGACCGTGGCCTTTGTGCGCAATGTGCTGGGCTTTGGCCTCTCGGATATTTACAACTTTAAGCCCGCAGGCGATGCCGGCCCCACGGTCCGAATCCACTTCTTCCACTGCGCCAACGCTCGTCACCACAGCCTGGCGCTGGCCGAATTCCCTTCTCCCTCGGGTTGCGTACACGTGATGGTGGAGGTGGACAACATGCCCGAAGTGGGCCGCGCCATGGACCGCATGCAAAAGAGCCAGGTCAAGCTCTCTGCCACTCTGGGTCAGCACACCAACGACAAGATGATCTCGTTCTACATGAAGACGCCCTCCAACTTCGACCTGGAGTTCGGCTATGGCGGCGCCATCATCGACTGGGAACACCACATCACGCACGAGTTCACGACCGTAAGCCTCTGGGGGCACGACTTCAGCGTGGGCCGCCCTGAAAACAACTGATAGGAGGCTTGGAGACATGGCCAATAAATTGATGACAGCGAAGGACGTTGTGGCATCCATCAAGGACGGCATGACGATCGGAATTGGTGGCTGGGGGCCCCGGCGCAAGCCCATGGCCCTGGTGCGCGAGCTGCTGCGCAGCCCCGTCAAGGATCTGACCGTGGTGGCCTATGGCGGTGCCGATGTGGGCATGCTGTGTGCGGCAGGCAAGGTCAAGAAGTTGATCTTCGCCTTCGTGTCGCTGGACTTCATCCCGCTGGAGCCGTACTTTCGCAAGGCCCGCCAGAGTGGTGAGATCGAGGTCATGGAAATTGACGAAGGTCATATGGTGCTGGGCCTGAAGGCTGCCGGCATGCGCATTCCCTATATTCCCACCCGAGTCGGTCTGGGCACCGATGTGCTCAAGCACAACAGCTCCATTCGCCTTATCGAATCGCCCTACGACGGCAAGGAGTGGGTGGCGATGCCCGCCATCAATCTGGATGTGGCCCTGCTGCACGTGGATCGCGCGGACTCTCGCGGTGTCTGCCAGATTGCCGGTCCCGATATCTATATGGACGACCTGTTTGCGCGAGCCGCAACCAATACGTTTGTGAGCTGCGACGAACTGGTCGAGTCCAGCAGCTTCGAGTCGGAGCAAGCCGCTCGCCTGGTGTTCTGGGAGCGCTCTGAAACCACAGGTGTCGTGCATCTGCCCGGCGGTGCTCACCCATCGTCCTGCGCTCCTCTGTATGGCTTTGATGTCAAGCACTTCAAGGAATACGCGGCCAGCAGCAAGGAGGAGGGCGGCTGGAGCAGCTACCAGCAGAAATACGTGCAGTGCACGGAGCAGGAATATCTGGAAAAAGTGGGTGGCATGGAAGCAATCAAGCGCCTGCCCTTGCCCGTGTTCTGAGGAGGCACAGAGATGAGTGAAATTGCATTGGTAGATCGCGTCATCTGCGCCGCGGCACGTGCCTGGGAAAACGACGGCGAGGTGTTGGCCACCGGCATTGGCCTGGTGCCACGTCTGGCGGCTTCGCTGTGCATGCGTTCCATCAACACCGCTCTGATGATGACGGACTCCGAAGCCTGGGTGGTCAATGAACCCGTGCCCGTAGGTCCACGAGGTGAATACAAGATCAAGCGTGAAAGCTGGATGGGTTTCTCGCGCATCTTCGACAACGTCTGGGGAGGCAAGCGCCACGCCATGGTGGGTCCCGTGCAGGTGGACCGCTTCGGTCAGGGCAATATTTCCATGGTGGGCAGCGACTACGCTCGTCCCAAGTCCATGATGCTGGGGGTGCGCGGCTTCCCCGGCAATTCGATCAACCACGCGAATTCCTTCTTTGTGCCCAACCACAGCACCAAGGTTTTTGTCCCGGGTGAGGTCGATGCCGTGGGCAGCGTGGGCTACAACCCTGCGCGCCTGGCCAAGGGCTGGACGCTGGAGGAGACCACCGACATTCGCTTCATCTTCACCAATCTGTGTGTGATGGACTTTGGCGGACCCAGTCATCAAGTGCGCCTGGTGTCGCTGCATCCCGGCGTGACGGCGGCGCAGGTCAAGGAGGCCACGGGCTTTCCGATCCATGTTCCCGAGAGCGTGGGTGTGACACCTGATCCCACGCCCGAGCAACTGGCCTTGCTGGCTCAGCTCGATCCGCACAATCTGCGCGCTACGGCCATGGGAGTCTGATATGGATGATGCATCCAGCGAATTTGTGACACGCGAGGACAAAGCCGTCTATGAAACGGACGAGCCCGTTCTCTATAGCGTGGACAACGGCATTGCCACGGTCATCATGAATCGGCCCACGTTCAACAACGTGCAGAACTCGCAGATGACCTATGCGTTGGATGCTGCATTTCGCAAGGCGACCGATGACGATCGCGTCAAGGTCATCGTGCTGCGCGGCGAAGGCAAGCACTTCAGTGCGGGTCACGATATCGGCACGCCCGGCCGAGACATCAACAAGTCCTTTGACCGTGCACACCTGTGGTGGGATCACACCAACAAGCCCGGCGGCGAGCAGCTGTTTGCCCGTGAGCAGGAGGTCTACCTGGGCATGTGCCGGCGCTGGCGCGACATCCCCAAGCCCATGATTGCCATGGTGCAGGGGGCATGCGTGGCGGGCGGTCTGATGCTGGCCTGGATCTGCGACCTGATCGTGGCCAGCGACGATGCGTTTTTCCAGGATCCCGTGGTGCGCATGGGCATCCCCGGTGTGGAGTACTTCGCCCACGCCCACGAACTGCATCCGCGTATTGCCAAGGAGTTCCTGCTGCTGGGCGAGCGCATGCCGGCAGAGCGCGCCTATCAGATGGGCATGGTCAACCGCGTGGTTCCGCGTGCCGAGCTCGAGGATCAGGTCTATGCCATGGCCCAGCGCATGGCGGCCCAGCCGCGTCTGGGCCTGGCGCTGACCAAGATGGTCGTCAACAAGGCCGAGGAGCTGCAGGGCCTGCGTTCCACCATGGACATGGCTTTTGGCTACCACCACTTTGCTCACGCGCACAGTCAGGCGATGGGCATGGGGCAACTGGGCGGCCAGGATGCCAGGTCCATGGCAAAGGCCAATAAAGAAGAGTCAAAGGCATGAGCAATATGAACGATATGGGCAGTCTGCGCACTCCTATCTGCGACCTGCTGGGGTGCCGCTACCCCGTCATCCAGACGGCCATGGGCTATGTGGCGGGCGCTGATCTGGTGATAGGTACTACCAACGCCGGCGGCTTCGGCTTTCTGGCCGGCGCCACCATTCCCGCCGACAGGATCGAAGCCGAAATTCTGCGTGTCAAGCGCGAGACCGATGACCAGCCTTTCGGCCTGAATTTCCATATGTTCCAGCCCAACGCTCAGCAGTTGCTGGACCTGGCTGTGAAGCATCGTCTGCGTGCCGTCAGTTACGGCCGAGGTCCGGACAAGAAGGTGATCGGCCGTCTGCGTGATGCCGGCATCGTCTGCATGCCCACAGTGGGGGCCTTGAAGCATGCTCAGAAGGCGATCGAGATGGGCGCCAATGCCATCACCGTACAAGGCGGTGAAGGGGGAGGCCATACCGGCAGCGTTCCCACCACGGTGCTGCTGCCTCAGGTAGTGGATGCGGTCGATGTGCCCGTGATTGCCGCAGGCGGCTTTTATGACGGCCGTGGCCTGCTGGCTGCTCTGGCCTATGGCGCATCGGGTATTGCCATGGGCACGCGGTTCTTGATGACCAGTGATTCCAAGGTGCCCGCCGCCACGCTGCAGCGCTATCTGGCTGCAAGGGATGCGGAAAAGATCGCCATCTCGCATCTGGTCGATGGCATGCCCCAGCGCATGATTCCCAACGAATACCTGGCCATGCTCGAAAAAGCCAGCCCCATGAAGCGCTTGCGCATCGCCCTGGGTCTGGCATTGCAGTGGAAGGCCGAGACCGGCATGACCACGGGCCAGGCCTTGAGCATTTTCATGAAAGCCATGCGCGAAGACTCGTCTTCCGTCGCCCAGACCGTGATGGCTGCCAATGCCCCCATGTTGTTGCAGCGCTCCATGGTCGATGGCAATCCCGCAGAGGGCGTGATGTCTGCCGGCCAGGTGGCCGCGCTGATTGGCCGGCTCGACAGCTGTGAGGAAGTGATAGGCGGAATTGTCCGCCAGGCCATGGACCGTCGCAACGCATTGAACGCATTGACTCCCGCATAACAACAAGCCAACGAGACCGGATATGTCCACTCAACAATTTCACTCCAATATTCATGACAACGGCGTGGCGGAGCTGGTGATAGACCGTGCTCCCGTGAATGCCTTGAATGCAGCCGGCTGGAATGGCCTGGCCCGGGAAATCCAGGCGCTGGGCGACCGGCCCGAGGTGCGCGTGATCGTCATCCGTGCCGAGAACCGTGGTTTCTGCGCGGGTGTGGACATCAAGGAGCTGGCTACCGACGACAAGCTCATCATCGACGTGAACGCAGGCAACTACGCCACGTTCAAGGCCGTGCACCTGAATAAGGTGCCTGTGATTGCGGCCGTGCACGGCTTTGTGTTGGGCGGCGGCATCGGTATCTGCGGGGCATCGGACATCGTGATCGCCGCGGAAGACGCCACTTTCGGACTGCCTGAAGTGGACCGCGGAGCCATGGGCGGTGCCGCCCATCTGCAGCGCATGTTTGGCGTGCAGAAGACCCGCTATCTGTTCTTTACGGGCGAGATGATCGCTGCGGCAGAAGCCCTGCGCCTGGGTGCCATCGAGCGTGTTGTTCCCCGTGAGCAGTTGCGCGACGTCGCCATGGAGATCGCCAACAAGATTGCCGCCAAGAGCCCCGCCATGATCCGCATCGCCAAGGAGGCGCTGACCGGCATCGAAGACGGCAATCTCGAAGACAAATACCGCTGGGAGCAGGGATTCACCCTGCAAGCCTATATGAGTCCAGATTCCGCCGAGACGCGCAGCGCCTTTGTGGAAAAGCGCGACGCCAAATTCTGAGCATCACTAGCGCGAAGAGGAGACAACCATGGATTTGACATACACCCCAGCGCAGAAGACCTTCCGTGCCCAGGTACGTGAATGGCTCAAGAACAATGTGCCCAAGGAACGACTGCAGAGCTATGACACTCGAGAGGGTTTCGAGCAGCACCGCCAGTGGGAAGCCAAGCTGGCCAGCGCCGGCTACAGCGCCGTGACCTGGCCCAAGGACTTGGGCGGCAGCGGCTGCGACCTGACCGAATGGCTGATTTTTGAAGAAGAGTACTGGGCAGCCGATGCTCCATCCCGCGTGAACCAGAACGGCATTCTGCTGTTAGGCTCCACGCTGATGGAATTCGGCACGCCCGAGCAGAAGGCCCGCTTTCTGCCCCGTATGGCCCGCTGCGACGATATGTGGGCCCAGGGGTGGTCGGAGCCCAACGCCGGCTCGGACATGGCTGCCATCAGCAGCCGCGCCACACGCATGGGTGACAAATTCATCTTGAACGGTCAGAAAATCTGGTCTACCCGTGCGATCTTTGCCGACTGGGTGTTCGGCCTGTTCCGCAGTGATCCGACATCGAGCCGCCATCATGGTCTGAGCTACATACTGGTGCCCTTGAATACGCCCGGCATCACCGTGCGTCCCATTCGTGCCATCAATGGTCGTGAGCACTTTGCCGAAATCTTCTTCGACGATGTCGAAGTACCCGTGGAGAACCTGCTGGGTGCAGAAGGCAAGGGCTGGCATGTGGCGATGGCGACGGCCGGCTTTGAGCGCGGCCTGCTGCTGCGCTCTCCCGCCCGCTATCAGCGCAGTGCGCAGAAGCTGGTGGACCTGTATCTGCGCAATCAGGTCGATGCCGACCGCGATCACTCGATTCGCGATGCCGTGCTGCGTGCCTGGCAGGGGGCGGAGGCATACACGCTGTCTTCCTATCACACGGTAGGCCGCCTTAACAAGGGCGCACAGATTGGCGCCGAAGCCAGCACCAACAAGATTGTCTGGTCCGAGCTGGACATCATGATTCACGAAACCGCGATGCGCATTCTGGGCGCGCGTGCCGAGCTCATCGATGACGCCGAGGCCAACGAATGGCTGGAAGGTTTCCTGTTCTCGCAGGCTGGTCCCATCTACGCGGGCAGCAACGAGATCCAGCGCAACATCATCGCTCAGCGCATGCTGGGCCTGCCCAAATCCTGATCGGCAGGGAGACAACCATGGACTTCACCTTTACCGAAGATCAAATCGCATTCCGTGACTCGATCAGCCGCTTTCTGATGACCGAAGCAGCCCCCGAGCTGCTGCGCGACATCTGGGAAACCCCGACCGGTCGCAGTCCCGAGCTGTGGGCCAAGATTGCAGAACAAGGCTTGATGGGCCTGTCCGCTCCCGAAGCCGATGGCGGCATGGGCATGGCCGATGTGGACTGGGCACTGCTGCTGCAGGAGGTGGGCTATTACGCTCTGCCCGATTCCCTGACCGACACCGCCTATGTGGCTGTGGGCATGCTGTGTGCATTGCCGCAAGGACATGAGAGCCGTGTCTGGCTGTCCAGGATTGCCGAAGGCAGCTGCCGCGTGGCCGTGGGCCATCCCGTCAACCTCAATGTGGCGGACGCGGCATTGGCCGATGTGCTGTTGCTGCCCCATGCCACGGCCACCGGCCTGGAGTTGCACCTGGTCAGGCCTGCACAGTGCGAGATCACGGCACTGAGCAGTATCGACTCTTCGCGCCGTCTGTCACGGGTACGCTGGACGGCATCCGATGCCACCCGTTTGCTCGACGGCACTCAGGGCCAGAAGGTCTGGGACACAGCCGGCGAGCGCGGTGCACTCGCCGCTGCTGCCCAGATGCTGGGCCTGGCCCAGCGCATGCTGGATCTCTCGGTGGACTACGTGGCACAGCGCAAGCAGTTCGACAAGGTCATAGGCAGCTTTCAGGCCGTGCAGCACCACCTGTCGGACATCGTCACCAAGATCGAGTTTGCCAAACCCGTTCTCTACCGTGCCTTCTACGCGCTGCAGCACGGTGAACCCGATCTGGCCGTGCGTATCTCGCACGCCAAGCTTCAGTGCAGCGAAGCGAGCTGGTTTGCCGCGCGCAACAGCCTGCAGGTGCATGGCGCCATGGGCTACACCTGGGAAGTCGATCTGCAGATGTTCATGAAGCGCGCCTGGGTGCTGGACGCTGCCTGGGGCGACAAGGCATACCACGCGGCCCGCCTGACTCAGGGCCTGCTGCGCAGTCCCAATGCCCCGGTGGGCCCCGGATCGACTTTTGATCGAGAAATCGATTCATGTGCCTCCTGCTCTGCGCAAGATGCTATTAAGAACGTTGCTGAAGAGGTGGCCGCATGAGCGCCCAGGCTTATATCGTTGATGCGCTGCGCTCTCCTACCGGAAAGCGCAAGGGCTCTCTTGCCACCGTGCACGGTGCCGACCTCGGCGCCCATGTGATCAAAGCGCTGGTTGAGCGCAACGACATTCCCGCAGCCGATTACGACGACGTGATCTTTGGCTGCGTGGACACCATAGGTTCTCTGGCTGGCGACATTGCCCGGACTTCCTGGCTGGCAGCCGGCATGCCCTTGAACGTGCCGGGCACCACGATTGATCGCCAGTGCGGCTCGTCCCAGCAAGCCATTCATTTTGCGGCCCAGGCCGTGATGAGTGGAACGCAGGACGTGGTGCTGGCCGGTGGCGTGCAGACCATGACCGCCATTCCCATTTCCTCGGCCATGCTCGCCGGCCAGCCCCTGGGCTTTACCACGCCGTTTGCCGAGAGCAAAGGCTGGCAGGCGCGTTTCGGTAACGCACCCGTCAACCAGTTCTACGCCGCCCAGCGTATTGCAGACCACTGGGGCGTGAGTCGTGCCGACATGGAAGTATTTGCCAAGGAAAGCCACGACCGCGCTTTGAATGCGATTGCCGAGGGCCGCTTCGACCGTGAAATCGTTCCCTTTGGCGCTTTCATGATGGATGAGACCGCTCGCCTCTCGACTCTGGAGAAGATGGCCACGCTGGAGCCGGTGGACCCCGACTATCCCTCCATCACTGCAGCCGTCTCAAGCTCCACCTGCGATGCGGCGGCTGCCGTGCTGGTGGTGTCCGAAGCAGCGCTCAAGCGCTACAACCTCAAGCCACGCGCTCGCATTCACCATATGAGCGTGCGCGCCGATGACCCCATCTGGCACCTGACCGCGCCGATTCCAGCCACGGAATATGCGCTCAAGAAGGCGGGCATGACCATGTCCGACATCGACCTGGTCGAGATCAACGAGGCCTTTGCTTCCGTGGTCATGGCGTGGCTCAAGGAGACCGGCTACGACCATGCCAGGACCAACGTCAACGGCGGTGCGATTGCGCTCGGTCATCCACTGGGAGCCTCAGGCGCCAAGCTCATGACCACGCTGCTGCACGAGCTGGAGCGCACCGGCGGGCGCTACGGCTTGCAGACCATGTGCGAAGGTGGAGGACAGGCCAATGTGACCATCATCGAGAGACTCTGACGGCAGACATGCAGGCACCCCTGGGTGCCTGTATTGCGTTGGAGCTCCGGTGTTGGCGGCTTAGCAAGTCATCCACAAAAATATCTACGGAGACAAAGACATGCAAGACAAAGCGACGGATTCAGATCGCAGAGCATTCCTGGCCGGAGCAACTGCCGCGGCGGCAGCGCTGGGTCTGCCAGCAGCGCAAGCTCAAGTCGGCACCAGGACCGTTGCGCAGGCCGATGCCATCACCATGGCAGCGCAGATGCGCAAAGGCGATATCACGCCGCTGGAGGCTCTTGATGCCGCCATTGCGCGCGTTGAAGCCTTGCCCAAGCTCAATGCCGTGGTCATCAAAGACTACGAACTGGCCCGCGAGCATGCCAAGAAGCTCTCGACCATGGGCCGCGATGCACGCAAACAGGCGACTGACAAAGCCCCGCTGTGGGGTCTGCCGTTTGTGCTCAAGGACCTGGGTCTGAGCATGGCAGGAACCGTGACCAGCAATGGTTGCCGCTTCTTCAAGGATGCTGTCGCGTCGCAGGACTCCACGCTGGTGATGCGCTACAAGGCTGCGGGTCTCAACATCTTTGGCAAGACGGCATCTCCCGAGTTCGGCATGACGACTACCACGGAGTCAAAGCTTTACGGCGTCACGCCCAACCCCTGGAACACCGGGCATACCACGGGCGGTTCTTCCGGTGGGACTGCCGCTGTGGTGGCGGCCGGCATTCTGCCCGTGGGCCATGCCAGCGATGGTGGCGGCTCCATCCGCATACCGGCCGCACATTGCGGCCTGTTCGGACTCAAGCCCAGTCGTGGACGTGTGCCTGCAGGGCCAGGAGCGCTGGATGGCGCAACAGGTTTGTCGGTGAACCACGTCATCAGCCGCAGCGTGCGCGACACAGCCTTGCTGCTGGACTTGAGTGCTGGGCCCGAGTTCGGCTCGCGAGTGCGACCTCCCTCTGATGTTTCTCGGGGCTACCTTGAAGCGATGCACCAGCCCGAGCGCAAGCTGCGTATTGCCGTCTGGCGCAAGAACTACTTCGGGATTCCCGTACATACCGAATGCCTGGAGGCCGTGGACAAAGCGGCCAAGGCCTGCGAGGCCATGGGGCATTTTGTTGAAGAGGCCATGCCGGAGCTGCCGGTGAACGAAATTTTTGGTGGCATGGGTGCAGGCATGTCGGCAGGTCTGCTCAGCGCCATTGAATACCGTGAAAAGCAGCTGGGCCGCGCTGTGCGCGAAGACGAGATGGAGCCGCTGAACTGGGCTGCGTTGCAGGCCGCGAAGAAGGCCTCGGCGCTGGATCTGTACCGCAGCCGCGCAGGCTTCGACAAGGCGGGGCAATTGATCGATGCATTCCTGTCCAGGTACGACCTGATTCTGACGCCCACCACCGTGGTGCCTGCACAGAAGCTGGGCGCTCTGCGACTCGATCAACCCTATGAAAGCTATGCCGCCGAGGCCATGAACTCCTCCGCGTTTACCTCGCTGTTCAACATCAGCGGTCATCCGGCCATGTCCGTGCCGCTGCACTGGACGGCGGACCACCTCCCTGTGGGTTCCCACTTTGTCGCACCGTTTGGTGGCGAAGGCCGCTTGCTGCGTCTGGCGGCGCAGCTGGAGCAAGCCCTGCCATGGGCACATCGCGTGCCGGACCTGTCCGCACTCAAGGCTTGAATGTCCGGCAACAAGAAGGAGGAGAGCATGGAATCAGTGAATCAAGGTGTGGATCGTCGTGGCTTTATTCAGGGCGCAGGTGCCGTGGCCGCAGCAACAGCCATGCCGACAATGGCTGCACAGAAGAAAAATGAGGCGACGGCGGTGGATGGCTACGCCTGGGCAGAACAGATCCGCCGGGGCGATATCACGCCGCTGGAAGCGCTGGAAGCGGCGATTGCACGCACCGAGGCCTTGCCCAAGCTCAACGCAGTGGTCATCAAGGACTACGATCTGGCACGTGATCAGGCCAAGCAGATGTCGGCTCTGGGCAGCGCTGCACGTGCCGAAGCCACAGCCAGGGCGCCCATGTGGGGCGTGCCCTTTCTGCTCAAGGATCTGAACCAGTATCTGAAGGGAACGGTCACTACCAACGGCTGCCGCTTTTTCAAGGGGGCCGTGGCAGAGTACGACAGTACCCTGGTGGCACGCTACAAGGCGGCCGGTCTCAATATCTTTGGCAAGACGGCATCGCCCGAGTTCGGCCAGACGCCCACGACCGAGTCCTTGCTCTACGGCAAGTCGCCCAATCCATGGAATGCTGCCCACACGACGGGCGGCTCCTCGGGTGGTGCGGCATCGGTGGTTGCCGCAGGCATTGTGCCCGTGGCCCATGCCAGCGACGGAGGCGGCTCCATTCGCATTCCCGCTTCGCACTGCGGCCTGTTTGGCCTCAAGCCCAGCCGCGGCCGTCTGCCCGCCGGTCCGGCCAATATGGAAGGCTGGATGGGCTTGTCCATGAACCATGTCATCAGTCGCAGCGTGCGCGACAGCGCTCACCTACTCGATCTGACGCAGGGGCGCGAGCCGGGCTCGCGCACCGTGCCGCCGCGCGACGTGGAGGGCAGCTATCTGGACGCCCTCAAGCAGTCGCCCAAGAAGCTCAGGATCGCCGTCTGGTCCAGGAACTACTTTGGCATTCCCGTGCATGCGGACTGTCAGGCTGCGGTGGACAAGGCCATCAAGGCCTGCCTGGCGCTGGGGCATGAAATCGTGGAGGACATGCCGGAGTTGCCTGTGGCTGAGGTGTTCTCGGGCCTGGGCGTGGTGACATCCGTGGGCATGATGGCCAGCATCCGCGCCCGCGAAAAGCTGCTGGGTCGCGCCGTGCGCCAGGATGAGGTAGAGCAGATGGACTGGCTGTATCTGGAAAAGGCCAAGTCCTATACCGCCGAGCAGATGCTGATGGCGCGTACCAACTTCGATACGGCGGGCCAGATTCTGGACCGATTTTTTCTGAAGTACGACTTGATTCTGACCCCGGTGATGGCTGTGCCGCCACCGCTGTTGGGCGTGCTGACGCTGGACCAGCCTTATGACTCATTCGCGCGCGAAGCCGTCAAGGCTTCGCCCTATACCGCACTTTTCAATATGACAGGCCAGCCCGCCATGTCTGTGCCCATGCACTGGACCAGGGACAACTTGCCTGTGGGCGCGCACTTCGCTGCGCCGTTCGGCCGCGAAGGGCGCTTGCTGGCGCTGGCCGCGCAGCTGGAACAAGCCGTTCCCTGGGCACATCGTCAGCCTGATCTGTCGGTCTTCAAAGCGTAATTTCAAAAAGGCAGACGGCCATGAGGTTGTCTGCATTGCAAGCAAAAGGGGAAAGAAATGGGTATTTGCAACCAGAGAACCGTCGTCATCACCGGTGCAGGCGGTGGCCTGGGCCGCGCTTATGCGCTGGCCTTCGCGCAAGAAGGTGCAAATGTGGTGGTCAACGACATTCGTGCCGAAGCCGCCCAGGCCGTGGCCGAGGAAGTCAGGGCCGCTGGTGGCAAGGCGCTGGCCAACACGGGTGACATCACCACGGTGGCCGGAGCGCAATCGATTCTCGATGCGACACTGGCCGCCTTTGGCGATGTGCAGGTCATCGTCAACAACGCGGGCGTGCTGCGCGACCGCATGTTCCTGAGCCTGTCCGAAGAGGACTGGGATATGGTCATGCGCGTGCATCTGCGCGGACATTTTTGCATGGCCAAGGTGTTTGGCGGCTACTGGCGCGATCAGAAGAAGGCCGGCAAGGACGTGGATGCGCGCATCATCAACACCAGCTCCGGCGCGGGCCTGCAAGGCTCCATAGGCCAGAGCAACTATGCTGCAGCCAAGGCCGGCATCGCCGGTCTGACACTGGTGCAGGCCGCGGAGCTGGCGCGCTACGGCATCACCGCCAACTGTCTGGCACCTGCTGCGCGCACCTCCATGACCGAAGGCGCCATGCCCGATATGGTCAAGAAGCCCGAATCCGGCTTCGACGTCTGGGACCCCATGAACGTGGCCTCCATCGTCGTCTGGCTGGGCAGCAGCCAGTCCAGGCATGTGACGGGCCGCTGCTTCGAAGCCAAGGGCGGCGAGCTGTCCGTGGCCGACGGCTGGTTCACCGGCAAGGTCAATGACAAGCAGGCGCGCTGGGAGCCTGCCGAGCTGTCAGGTGTGGTCGATCAGCTGATCGCCGAGGGCAAGGCTCCTCAGAAGGTCTACGGGACCTAAGCAGAAGAATCAGCCGGGGCATGGGCCCGGCCTTCCCATTCGATGAAGAACTCAGGACGCGAGCCATCATGGATTTAAGTCTGAACGAAGAACAAAAAATGATCGCCGAGAGCGCCGCGGTGTTTCTGCAGGAAAAAAGCAGCACGGCGCAGGTGCGCAAGGTTTCTGAAACCGAGGGCGGGCTGGACCGTGCCCTGTGGCAGGAAGTGCTGGACATGGGCTGGTGCAGCGTGGCCCTGCCCGAAGCCGCAGGTGGCATGGGTCTGGGCTGGCGCGAGCTGGTGCTGCTTCAGGAGCAGATGGGCTATCACCTGGCCTGCGTGCCATTTTTTGACGCTGTCGTCGCAGTGACGCCGTTGTGGCAAGCGTTGAGCCAGACCGGGCAGGGTCTGGGCGTGGTGGAGCGCCTGGCGGCCTCGGGCCGGATCTGCGTTCTGGGCATGACGGTGCGTGGTGAGCTGCCCGCGGCCGCGACCGTGAAGCTCGAAGGCGATGCGCTGGTGCTCAATGGCCAGTGGAGTCAGGTGGGATCCGGAGCACATGCCGATGTGTTCCTGCTGCCCGCTACTCTGCCTTGCGGCTCGCTGGCCCTGCTGGAAGTGCATGCCAAGGAAGAAGGTTTGAGCATGCAGGCGCTGACTACGGTGGACGCCACACGCAGCAGTGCCGATGTCATGGCCGTTAATGTGAGATTGACTGGCGCTGCCGTGTTGATGCATGGCGAGGCGCTCAGGAGCCTGTGGGCGCAGACCCGCAATCTGGCGGCCATCGGTTTGGCGGCTGAACAAGTCGGTGTGGCCGAGCGCGCGCTGAATCTGGCCGTGGAATACACCAAGGAGCGTCAGCAGTTCGGCAAGGCCGTGGGCAGTTTTCAGGGCGTCAAGCACCGGGCAGCGCAGATGCTGGTGAAGGTGGAGACCGCTCGTTCTGCCGTCTATGCAGCAGCTTTCATAGCTGATGGCGCCGACGTCACGAGCGATCTGAGCTACTTCGCGGCTCAAGCTCGCACAGATGCAACGGAGGCTGCTCTCTTTTCCACGCGCGAAAGCATTCAGTTGCACGGCGGAGTGGGATTCACCTGGGAGTTTGATCCGCATCTGTTCTTCCGCCGCGCGCAGGCATCCAGCCAGCGCATGGGCACGGTGGAGCAGTGGCGCGAGCTGGTGGCTGCGCGTTTGTTGGACGAGAGCGTGACGGAGGCAGCATGAAGATGCAGGAGTCGGAAGTCAATGAAGCCTTTCGCGCTGAAGTGCGTGAATGGATGGCCCAACATCTGACAGGGCGGTTCGCCCCGCTCAAGCATGCCAGCGGTCTGGGTGCCGAAGGTTATGACGCGCAACTGGCCAAGGAATGGGAGCAGGAGCTGGCCAAGGGCGGCTGGACCGGCCTGGGCTGGGAGACCCGGTACGGCGGCCGCAACGTCCCGCTGGCCCAGCAAGTCATCTTCCACGAGGAGTATGTACGCTGCGGCGGTCCCGGCCGCATCGGTCATATCGGCGAGACCCTGCTGGCCCCCACGCTGATGGCTTTTGGCACGCCCGAGCAGAAACAGCGTTTTCTGCCCGGCATTCTGGCCGGTACCGACTATTGGGCTCAGGGCTACTCCGAGCCCGGCGCGGGCTCCGACCTGGCCGCGATTCGCACCAAGGCACGCCGCGATGAAGCCACGGGCGAGTGGGTGATCGACGGCCAGAAGGTCTGGACATCGTGGGCCCATGAATCCGAATGGGTGTTTGTGCTGGCTCGCACCGACGAGGTCGGAGCGAGCACTGCCAGCCCCCGCCATGCGGGCATGGTGCTGCTGCTGGTGCCCATCAAGCAGGCCGGCGTGGAGGTGCGTCCGATTCGCCAGATCACCGGTACTTCGGAGTTCAACGAAGTTTTCTTTGATGGCGCACGCACCGAAGGCGCGCTGCATCTGGGCCCCGTGGGCGATGGCTGGAAGGTCGCCATGTATCTGCTGGGCTGCGAGCGCGGTGCGTCCACTCTGGGCCAGCAGGCACATTTCCGCTATGAGCTGGACCTGATCATCGACCTGGCCAGGCGCAATGGCGCTGCCCGCGACCCGCTGATCCGTCAGCGCCTGGCCAAGGCCGATATGGGTCTGCAGACTCTGCGCGCCCATGCGCTGCGCGCAAGCGATGAGAGCACGCCCTTCCGTGTGGCTTCCGTATCCAAATACGCATGGTCCAACTGGCACCGTGATCTGGGCGAGCTGGCCATGGATGTGCTGGGCGAGCAGGGCGAACTGGTGCTCAGGGATCCCGCGTTCAGCGCTTTGCAGCAGCTATGGCTGGTCAGCCGTGCCGACACCATTTATGCAGGCACCAACGAGATTCAGATGAACCTCATGGCCGAACGTGCACTGGGCATGCCGCGCTGATCGAACGCGCCTGCTCCTTGGTCATTGGAGTAGGTGAATACGCTGAGTGGCTCCAAAGAAGATGCTGTGAACCGCGGGTTCTCCCTGGTGGTTTGCAGCATTTTCTCCTTTGAAATGTCCTCCCAGCGACATTAGGGAATGACCTATCGTCCAAAGTGACGATGCTGCAGCGCAGCGGCGATCGGAAGATCGAGGCAACTACTTTTGAATGACAAATGACTAGCGCTCCCTCTTACGTTGCTCCCCACGGCCTGCTCAAAGACAAAACTGTGCTCGTTACCGCTGCTGCTGGCGCCGGTATCGGCTTTTCAGCTGCAAAACGAGCAGCAGAGGAGGGCTGCAAGGCCTTGTTCATCTCCGACGTGCATGAGCGTCGGCTGGCCGAAGCCGTGGAGCAGATCAAAAAAGATACGGGTTTGTCCCAGGTCTTTGGCAAGCTCTGCGACGTGAGCAAGGAAGAGCAGGTGCAGGCGCTGATCTCCGAAGCCGACAGCGCCATGGGCGGTATCGATGTGCTGATCAATAACGCGGGTCTGGGCACCAGTTGCAAGGTCGTCGACATGGGCGATGACGAGTGGAGCAAGGTCATCGACATCACGCTGACCGGCACCTTCCGCATGACGCGCGCAGCGCTCAAGCTGATGCAGCCACGCGGCAAGGGTGTGATCGTCAACAACGCCTCGGTGCTGGGCTGGCGCGCCCAGACCGAGCAGGCTCACTACGCGGCCGCCAAGGCGGGCGTGATGGCCCTCACACGCTGTTCGGCGCTGGAAGCGGCCGAATTCGGCATCCGCATCAACGCCGTGGCGCCTTCCATCGCCATTCACGCCTTCCTCAAGAAGTCGGCCTCTGAAGAGCTGCTGGCCAAGTTGTCCGAGAAGGAAGCCTTTGGTCGGGGTGCCGAGCCCTGGGAAGTAGCCAATGTGATGATCTTCCTGGCCAGCGACTACTCCTCGTACATGACGGGTGAAGTGGTGTCCGTCAGCTCGCAGAGGGCCTGAGCATGAATGCAGTCGCAGACAAGATGCTGTTTGACTCGGCAGCCTCGGTGCAGGCATCGGTGGGGCGTCAACTGGGCGCGACCGAATGGGTGCAGATCACGCAGGAGCGCATCAATCAGTTTGCCGATGCCACTGGCGATCACCAATGGATTCACGTGGACCCCGAGCAGGCCAGGAACGGTCCGTTCGGCGCCTGCGTGGCCCATGGATATCTGACGCTGTCTCTGGCCAATCTGTTTTTGCCTCAGCTGGTCAGCTATCAGGGGCTGAAGATGGGCGTCAACTATGGTTGCGAGAAGGTGCGTTTTCCGGCTCCGGTGCTGGTGAACAGCTTCGTGCGTGGCAGCGGCGAGGTGGTGGCGGCGACGCCTATCGGAGAAGACGGCGTACAGGTCACGATCCGAATCACCGTACAGGTCAGGAATCAGGATAAACCCGGCTGTGTGGTTGAAACCATCAGCAGGCTGTTCTTTATCCAGGAAAATTGAGTGTGTGCAAGCGCCTGCTTCGGCGGGAGGTTGCATTTTTTGTGAAGAGGGATGAGCTGCCGACAGAGTGGCCGACCTCGATACGGCAGCAAAAGCTGCCCAGGGCGCGACGAAAAGAAAGTTAGGAGACAAAGACATGAAAGACGCAGTCATCGTTTCGACGGCACGTACCCCCATAGGCAAGGCTTACCGTGGTGCCTTCAACGACACCGAAGCTCCGGTGCTGGGCGGACACGTCATTCGCGCGGCGCTCAACAAGGCGAACGTGGCTGGTGCGGATGTGGATGATGTCATTTTGGGCATTGCCGCGCAGCAGGGCACGCAGGGCTACAACCTGGGGCGTCTGTGCGGCTATACCGCCGGCCTGCCGGAATCCGTGGGCGGAATGGTGATCGATCGCATGTGCGCATCGGGCCTGATGAGCATTGCCACGGCTGCCAAGGGTGTCATGACCGGCGAGATGAATATCGCTGTGGCCGGCGGCCTGGAGTCCATTTCCCTGGTTCAGAACAAGTACAAGAACTCGTACCGCGCCCAATCGAAGGCTGTGCTGGCCGCAGAGCCCACAGCCTACATCCAGATGATAGAGACGGCCGAGCTGGTCAGCCAGCGTTACGGCATCAGTCGTGAAGCCCAGGACGAGTACTCGCTGCGCAGCCAGCAGCGCGTGGCCGCCGCACAGGCCCGTGGCCTGTTCGACGATGAAATCGTGCCGCTGACCACGGTCAAGCAGCTGTTTGACAAGGAAGGCAATGTCACCGGCAGCGAGGAAGTCACGCTGACCCGCGACGAGGGCAACCGTGCCGACACCACGCTTGAGAGTCTGGCCAAGCTCAAGCCTGTATGGAAGAACGGCCAGTGGGTGGAGCAAGGCCAGTTCATCACGGCCGGCAATGCATCCCAGCTGTCCGACGGTGCCAGCGCCTGTGTGGTGATGAGTGCCGACGAAGCCCGCAGTCGCGGCCTCGCGCCTCTGGGCATCTATCGCGGCGTGGCCGTGGCAGGTTGCCGTGCCGATGAAATGGGGATCGGCCCCGTCTATGCCATCCCCAAGCTGCTCAAGCAGCATGGGCTGACGGTTGGCGACATCGGCCTGTGGGAAATCAACGAGGCATTTGCCTGCCAGGTGATCTACAGCCGCGACAAACTGGGCATTCCCGATGAGCGCCTGAACGTCAACGGCGGCGCGATCTCCATCGGCCACCCCTTCGGCATGTCGGGCGCACGTCTGGTTGGTCACGCCCTGCTGGAGGGGCGTCGCCGCGGCGTGCGTTTTGTGGTGGTGAGCATGTGTATTGGCGGCGGCATGGGCGCTGCCGGCCTGTTTGAGCTGAGCTGATCCGATCTGTCTGCAACCAACCTTCAACCAAGGAGTTGAACATGATGGACAGCGCTTTCGCCAAGATGGGTTTTTCCACCTACACGCCAAGTTCCATCGCTTGCGTGATCAAGGATGTGCCCATATTCGACACCCCGGCCCCCGTGCGCGCATCGGCCGATGCACCCTTCGTGAGCGCCGAGCAGTTCAGTGCGCTGATCAGTCAGCTCTATGAAGCTGCCATGGATCCGGAAGGCTGGAAGCCTTTTCTGGAGACTCTGCGTCTGCAACTGGGAGGCAATTACGCCTCGCTCATAGTGCGCCCAGGCTCCGCCGATGATGTGGGGCTGATCGTCTCGGCCGCAGGCGACCGCCGCGATCTGATGCCGAACTGCCCCAAGATCAGCATGAGCCCGTTTCGCAGCATGCCTACCGATCGTATCGTGACCGTGGGGGATGTGATGCCCGAGTCCGAGTGGCGCGCTTCAAGCTACTACAACGACTGGTGCAAGCAGCTGCAGGTGTTCCACGTGATGGCAGCCGACATCGTCACCAAGGACAGCTGCGTCTACGGTCTGCGCATCACGCGGCCCGAAGGTGCCCCGGCTTTCAACAAGCAGGAGCGTGCCTTTGGCTCCATGATGCTGCCGCATATCAAGCGCGCGCTGAACCTGCATCTGTCGGTGAACCAGGACCGTCAGGTCATCTCCCTCTACAGCAAGGCCACGGCCCAACTGATGGTGGGGGTGGTCATCCTCGATCAGAACGGCAATGTGCTGGAGTGCAATCCCGCCGCGGCCAGCATTCTGGACATGCAGGACGGTCTCAAGATCTCCGGCGGCATGCTGGAGGCCAACTACGCCAATGACAACCGCAAGCTGCAGCGCCTGATCAAGGATGCGCTCATGCATACACAGGTCTCGCGCCTGTCCATGACCGAAGGCATGTCGGTCAGCCGGCAGTCCGGCCAGCTCAACTGGGGCGTGGTGGTGCAAAGCATTTCTCCCGACGAGTGGACCGAGGGCAAGCAGCGCCCCAGTGTCGCCGTCTTTGTACGCGACACCGGCGGCAAGGCAGACCCTCCCGTGAAGCTGGCTCAGCAGCTGTTCCAGCTGACGCCGGCCGAGACTTCGCTGGCCATTCAACTGGCCAATGGCCTGTCGCTTGAAGAGGCCGCCGAAGCGCTCAACATCCGCCGCAACACGGCGCGAGCCCATCTGCGCTCCATCTTCTCCAAGACGGGGGTGCGCCGCCAGACCGAGCTGGTGCGCATCTTCCTCAACAGCGTGGCCTGGCTGGGGAACAAGTGACGACGGTTGGTGGAAATAAAAAGCGGGCTTCGGCCCGCTTTTTTGTATATGGAGCAGAGCCGGGCAGTCTGCTTTCAATCCTGACCGTGGAAAATTCCTCGCGCAGCATGTCGATGGGAGGCCCGGATTCAGGCCGCTTGTGATCGGGTGTGGAGCAGCCTCGACTCATTGAAGGCCAGACCGGGCCGAAATGGCGCCTATGCAGAAATGACTGTACGGTTGCAGGCAAGCCCAGCGAATGTGCTCCATGCACTCCCTGGCGAAATCTCCAGGCCCTGGTTTGCTTGCGCACAGCTTGTCCGTGCAGCATGGTCATGTGGTCTCCCTGGCTTGCTTCTCATAGATTCCATCCACGCCAGTTCAATCGTTTGAAAGCAAGCTGGCGGTCGAGGTGCGAATGCCTGCCAGAGCAAGATACCCCCGCCCCTCGCTAGAGAAACCAAGGCAGAATGACGGGCGCGGGGGTGAGTATCCGGTGTTCCTACGGAAGAAAGCACTTGCATGGCTCAACAGAAGAAATGTGACCGGCTCGCTCAAATACAGCAACGACATGAAACTATTTCGCAAGCCTGCTTTTGATCACTTCAACTTCGTTTCTAGTGCGCCCTATGCAATGCTCTTGGTGGGAGGGGTTATTGCGCTGTCGATGACAGTGATCTGTACCGTCGTCCTCTATCAGAGCCGGCTGGATACGATGGAGCATGCGATAGAAACATCGCGCAATGTTGCCCTTCTTGCTGAAAATGACGTGGTTCGGAACTTCGAGCTCTATGCACTGTCGTTGCAAGCCGTAGTCGATGGACTCAACGATTCCGAAGTGATGGCTGCCTCGCCGCATTTGCGTAATGCGGCCTTGTTCGACAAGGCCGCGACCGCGACCTATCTGGGATCCATCCTGGTTCTTGACGCAGACGGAAAAATTGCCCTCAATGCAGGGGGCGCGGATTCGGTGAATGAGCATTACTCGGATCATGACTTTTTCAAGGTGCACAAGGAAAGCCCAAGCATCGGGCTCTACGTGGGCGACCCTTACTCATCCACGCTGCATGGTGGCTCCCTGAGCATTCCTCTGAGTCGTCGGATTTCCCATGCGGACGGCTCTTTCGCCGGCATTGTGCTGATAGATGTTCAGCTGGAGTACTTTCAGAAGCTGTTCTCCGCGCTTTCGCTGGGCAAGCATGGATCGCTGGCCCTGATCAGAAAAGATGGCGCCATGATGATGCGTCAGCCCTTCGATGCCAAGGTCATCGGGCGCAATATCCGCAATGCAAGCACGTTCCAGCAGTTCATGTCGGCACCCGAAGGCAGCTTTTCGGATACGTCGTACCTGGATGGCGCGCAGCGCGCGTACTACTTCAAGAATCTTCCGAGCTTGCCATTCATCATCATGGTGGCGAAAGCGCATTCCGATATCTACGCAGTCTGGCGCCAGCGCGCCTTGCTGATTACCTCCGTCATGGGAACGCTCACCATGGCTTTCATCAGTCTGTCCTTTGCGTTCGGAGTGCAGCTCAAGCGCCGCATGCGCGCAGAGTCCGAACTGGCGCTGCTGGCGCGTACCGATGGACTGACCGGCCTGAACAACCGCCGCAAGCTCGACGAGATCATCGAGCACGAGTGGCACAGGGCCAAAAGAAGTCACAGCGCCTTCTCGCTGCTGTTTGTGGATATCGACTGGTTCAAGGCCTACAACGACACCTACGGACATCAGGCCGGGGATATGGTTCTGGCGACCGTGGCCAGATGCATTGCCAGCAATATCCGGCGCCCCGAGGACAGTGCGGCCCGCTATGGGGGGGGAGGAATTCATCGTGGTGCTGCCGGACACGACCCTGGATGGAGGCGCGCTGATTGCCGAGAACATCCGGGAGGCAGTCTCCGAGCTTGCGATTGCGCACACCGGAAGCGAATTCGGCTGCATCACGGTCAGCATCGGTTGTGCGGCCTGGGTACCGGGCAAGGATCTGGACGTGCAGGAGGTGCTGCGTTCGGCCGACAAGGCACTGTACGGCGCCAAGATGACCGGGCGCAACAAGGTCGTTCTATCCAGCTCGTCTGCGGCATAGCGCCGCAGCCGCTCTGGTGACTTGGGGCTTGGCCTGCATGGCAGCGTCCACCCCGGCAAAGCAAGTTGCCTGAATAGTGATAGCTGCTATCGCCTGATATACATGGATTTCAATATGAAAAATATCTGAAATCTAGTCATATAAAGCGAGAGTAGCTATATTTTAAGTAGCTTCCATCCAGTGAACCGCTTGGTCGCCTCGCCGGCTGCTCAGGCACAGGCCTTGCTCTCGCGCAGCGCCGCTATATCGGCCTGGGCATAGCCCAGGGACGCGAGCACGGCATCGGTGTCCTGGCCGATTCTGGTTCCCGGTGTGGGGCTGCGCGCAGGGGTGCGTGAAAAGCGTGGGGCCGGCGAGGGCTGGCGCTGGATACTGCCGTCCACTTCCAGATCGACGAACAGATTGCGCCGGGCGTTGTGCGGATGAGCGGGTGCCTCGGCCAGGCTCAGCACCGGGGCAAAGCAGACATCGCTGCCTTCGAGCTCTTCGCTCCACTGTGCCTGCGTCTTCCTGCGCACGATTTCGGCCACGCGGGCCTTGACTTCGGGCCAGTCGGAGCTTTGGTACTGGCGCCTGGGGTCCACATCGGTCAGGCCCAGCTTCTGCAGCTGCAGGGCATAGAACGGCGGCTCGATGGCGCCCAGGGTGATGTGCTTGCCATCTGCGCACTCGAACACTTCATAGAAGGGTGAAGTGTTGAGAAAGTGATTCTGCGCGGGATCGTCCTTCCAGTAGCCCATGCCACTGCGCATCTGGTGCATCAGGCCACTCATGGCGCTCACTCCGTCGATCATGGCTGCGTCCACCACCTGACCCCTGCCGGATTGACGTGCCTCGTGCATGGCGCACATGATTCCGAACAGCAAGAACATGGCACCGCCCGCCATATCGCCCACGATGGTGGGCGGCAGCACGGGCGCCTGGCCGGGGCGCATGGAGGTGGACATCACGCCCGTCAGCGCCACATAGTTGATGTCATGGCCTGCGGCCTGGGACAGGGGGCCGGTCTGGCCCCAGCCGGTGACGCGGCCAAAGACCAGGCGGGGCGCGCGGCGGGCGACTTCCTCGGGGCTGAAGCCCAGGCGCTCCATCACGCCGGGTCTGAAGCCCTCGATGAGCGCGTCGGCAGACTCGATCAGCTTCCAGGCGGCGGCGCGTCCGCCCTCGGACTTGAGGTCCAGCGCGATGGACTTCTTGCCCCGGTTCTGCGCCATGCGCGGGTAGCGGGATGCCGCAGCATGGTCTGCGCTGCGCTCGATGAGAATCACTTCGGCACCCATATCGGCCAGCATCATGCCGGCAAAGGGGGCAGGGCCGATGCCTGCAAATTCGATGACGCGCATTCCGCTCAAAGGCCCTGGGCTCTGGCCTTGGAAAGGGTGTTCTGTACTCAAGTCGGTCTCCTGTTTTTGTCTGCGACTTTTCTATCTTGTTGATCCTGCCGGTTTTGGACCCGTCCGTTTGGAGTATGTCCAGGGTGAAAGCCAGGCCAACACTGGACATTCCATAAAAAAAGGAGAGCAATACATGTTCAGGCTGGATGGGAAAGTGGCGCTGGTCAGCGGCGGCGGGCGCGGCATGGGGTTCGGCATCGCGCAGGCGCTGGCTGCGCAGGGCGCACATGTGGTGGTGAACGACTTTCATCAGGACCGTGCCGAGAGTGCGGCACGTCAATTGTGCGAAGCGGGATTGAAGGCATCGGCCCAGGCGGCGGACCTGACGGATCGCGCCGCCATCTTTGCCATGGTCGAGCGCATCCAGGCCGAGGTCGGTGTCGTCGATATCTTTGTGCACAACGCCGGCATCCCGGCCCAGGGCTGGGGCTACACGCCGTTTCTGCAGTCGCCCGAGTCCGAATGGAACGCCTGGCTGCAGCTCAATCTGCATGGGTTGATGCATGCCTGCCAGACTCTGCTGCCCGCCATGCAGGAGCAGGGCTGGGGGCGCATTGTGGCCATCAACTCCGACGCGGCGCGCACGGCCACGGGCATGGGGCTGTGTGCCTATGGTGCGGCCAAGGCGGCAGCGATTGGCTTCATTCGCAATCTCTCGGGCGAAGTGGGCCCGCACGGGGTGACGGCCAACGCTCTGTCGCTGGGCACCATGAACAACTGGGAAGGCTCGGAGAAGATTGCCAGAAAGGGCACGTCCGTGGGCCGGGCCGGATCGCCCCAGGATGTGGGTGCGGCCGTGAGCTATCTCGCATCGACCGAGGCTGAGTGGGTCAACGGCCAGGTGCTGCCGGTCAACGGCGGTGGTCTGGTTGCCTGAGTTCAGCAGCCGTCCTCAACAGCCTTCCGGTGGTTCAAGCCGGGAGGCTTTTTTGTCACTCAAGAGACTGAAGAACTGTCGAACGGGAGACTGCCAAGCCCTGGCGACGGACATTCTGGCGGCATCAACTGCTTTCCCGTTCTGAACCGAAAGCCATGTGCCGGAAAGTTCGGTTTCGACCGGTTCTTCTCATAGTCTGCCCCTAGTCCGAATCAGGTAGGTTTGGGCAAAAGCCGTATGGCAATCTGAATAAGAACTCGATAACAACCTGGTGATGTGAGGAAAGCAGATGGAGGCATTGATCTTCGACCATGTCCGAACCCCCCGAGGCAAGGGCAAGCCGGATGGAGCACTGCATGAGGTGACGCCGGTCTGGCTGGCCGCGCAGCCGCTGGTGGCGCTGCGTGAGCGCAATCGGCTCGATACGGCGGTGGTGGACGACGTGGTCATGGGCTGCGTGGTGCCCGTGGGCGAGCAGGGTGGCAATGTGGGCCGCATGGCGGTGCTGCAGGCCGACTATGCGCAGAGCGTGGCTGGCGTGCAGCTCAATCGCTACTGCGGCTCGGGCCTGGAGGCGGTGAGCTTTGCTGCAGCCAAGGTGATGGCCGGCCAGGCCGATATGACGATTGGCGCCGGTGTGGAGATGATGTCCCGCGTACCCATGGGCTCCGATGGCGGCGCCTGGGCGCAGGACCCGCAGCTGGCCAGCAAGACCTATTTCGTGATGCAGGGCATTTCGGCAGACTTGCTGGCATCGCTGCGCGGCCACAGTCGCCGTGATCTGGACGAGTACTCGGCCGAAAGCCACCGCCGCGCGGCCAAGGCCTGGACGGAAGGTCGCTTTGACCAGTCTGTCGTTCCCGTCAAAGACTTCCTGGGCATGACGCTGCTGGAAAAGGACGAGACCATTCGAGCCGAGACCACCGCCGATTCGCTGGCCGCCCTCAAGCCCGCTTTCACCGAGATGGGCCAGAAATACGGTTATGACAGCGTGGCGCTGCAGCGCTATCCGCAGGTCGAGCAGATTCACCATCATCACCATGCAGGCAACAGCTCGGGCATTGTCGACGGTGCGGCTGCCGTGCTGATCGGCACGGCCGAGGCCGGTGCCAGGCAGGGCATGAAACCCAGGGCCCGCATCCGCGCCTTTGCCAGCATCGGCTCCGAGCCGACCTTGATGCTGGACGGCCCGGCCCATGCCGCACGCAAGGCTTTGGCCAGGGCGCGCATGCAGGCTTCGGACATCGATCTGTGGGAGCTCAACGAGGCCTTTGCCACGGTGGTGCTGACCATGATGGAGGAGCTGGACATTCCCCATGAGCGCATGAACGTCAACGGCGGAGCGATTGCCATGGGCCACCCGCTGGGGGCCACCGGCGCCATGATTCTGGGCACGGTGCTGGACGAGCTGGAGCGCAGCGGCAAGCGCACGGCGCTGATCAGCCTGTGCGTGGCCGCGGGCATGGGCTCGGCCATGATCATCGAACGCGTGTGAGTGAGGGAGCAGAAGTCATGACAACGGAAATCATTCGCTACGCCGTAGATGAGGACGGCATTGCCATGCTGACGCTGGATTACCCTGGCAAGACCATGAATGTGATCGACCAGGCCTTCATGGACAGCCTGGAGGCCTGTATCGCACGCATGCACGGCGACGACCGGGTGCGCGGCGGCATCATTACCTCGGGCAAGGACAGCTTTGTCGCGGGGGCCGACCTGATGGGCATGGAGGCCAATATCGACGCCATGGCGGACATGCCCATCGAGGAACTGTTCGCCTCCTGCGCATCGCTGTCCCGGCTGCTGCGCAAACTGGAGACCCTGGGCAAGCCGCTGGTGGCGGCCATCAACGGCATGGCATTGGGCGGCGGCTATGAAATCTGCCTGGCCTGCCACCACCGCATTGCCGCCGATGCACCCACGGTCATGGTCGGCCTGCCCGAGGCTCAAGTGGGCTTGCTGCCCGGCGCCGGCGGCACCCAGCGTCTGCCGCGCATGATCGGCATTCTGGCCGCCATGCCTTTTCTCATGGAGGGCAAGCAGTTGCAGGCAGTGAAGGCCAGGGAAGCCGGTCTGGTGGACGAAGTGGTGGCTCCCGAGCAGTTGCTCAGTGCTGCCAAGGCCTGGCTGCTGGCCAGGCCTACGGCGCTGCAGCCCTGGGATGTGAAAGGCTTTCGCATCCCCGGTGGCGGCCCGCTGGACCCGCGTGTGGCCCCGGCCTTCGTGGTGGGCAACACCATGCTGCAGGCCAAGACCTTTCACAATATGCCAGCGCCGCTGTGCATTCAAAGCTGCATCTACGAAGGTTGCCAGCTGTCCATCGACAAGGGCCTGCGCATCGAGAGCAAGTACATGGCCACGCTGTCGCGCAGTCCCGTGGCGCGCGGCATGATTCGCACGCTCTTCGTCAACAAGGCCAAGGCTGAGAAAGGCATGCACCGTCCTGCAGGCTTGGAGCCCTTCCAATGCCGCAAGCTGGGTCTGATCGGCGCAGGCATGATGGGCGCGGGCATCGCCTTGGTGGCCGCCCAGCGCGGTATTCAGGTGGTGCTGATAGACCGGGATCAGGCAGCTGCGGACAAGGGCAAGCAGTACTCCGAGAAGACGCTGGCCAAGCAGGTGGACAAGGGCCGCCAGAGCCGCGAGAAGGCCGATGCCATCCTCGCCTGCATCACGCCCGGCACCGATTACGAGCTGCTGCGCGATGCCGATATGGTGGTCGAAGCCGTGTTCGAAGACCGTGCCATCAAGGCTGAAGTGACCCGCAAGCTGGACGCCGTGCTGCCGCCTGGCTGCGTGCTGGCCAGCAACACCTCGGCACTGCCCATCAGCCTGCTGGCGCAGGCGAGCGACAGGCCCGATCGCTTCATCGGTCTGCATTTCTTCTCGCCGGCCGACAAGATGCCGCTGGTGGAAGTCATTCGCGGCAAGCAGACATCGGATGCCACGCTGGCGCAGGCACTGGATTTCGTGGCTCAGCTCAAGAAGACGCCCATTGTCGTCAACGACAAGCGCGGCTTTTTTACCAGCCGCTTCATCGGCGCGTTTGTGGATGACGCCATCGGCATGGTGGCAGAAGGCATTGCCCCTGCATTGATAGAGAACTGTGCAAAGCATGCGGGCATGCCCGTGGGGCCGCTGGCGATTACCGACGAGCTGTCGATTGATCTGTCCAAGCATGCGGGCGAATCCCAGGCCAAGGAGTTCCCAGAGGAATACAAGCCCGGTCGCTCCGTGCCGGTGATCGGCAAGCTGTTCGAGCTGGGCCGCCTGGGCCGCAAGGCGGGCAAGGGCTTCTATGACTACGATGAAAGCGGCAAGCGCATCTGGCCGGGCCTGACCGAGTATTACCCGCTGAAAGCCCCGCAGCCCAGTGCGCATGACCTCAAGCAGCGCATTCTCTATGTGCAGGCCGTCGAAGGAGCGCGTGCCATGGAGGAGGGCGTGCTGCTGGCGCCGGCCGACGGCGACATCGGCTCGATTCTGGGGGTGGGCTTTCCCGCCTATACCGGCGGCCCCTTCTGCTTTATCGACGGCATAGGTCTGGCGCAGTTCGTGGCCGAGGCCGATCGCCTGGCAGATCTGTTTGGCGAGCAACTGCGCCCGCCACAGCTGCTGCGGGATATGGCGGCCAAGGGCCAGACCTTCTACGGCAAGAGCGCAAGAGCCTGACAAAAGCACAAATGTGCCGCTAGGGGCGGGCCAGGGCTCGCCCCATGTGCAGACACTCATCCGATAAATACATCAATGGAGACAAGGCATGGATGAAGTCTTCGATTACATCGTCATAGGCGCGGGCTCGGCGGGGGGCACACTGGCTGCACGGCTGAGCGAGAACCGGCAGCACAAGGTCCTGCTGCTAGAAGGCGGCGCAAGCCACAAGGATTTGCTGGTCTCCATGCCTTCTGGCTGGGGCCAGATGGTCAACAGTTCCCGTTATTCCTGGGGGCACGAAACAGAGCCCGAGCAGTACGCAGCCAAGCGCCGCATTAGCCTGCCGCGAGGCAAGCGCCTGGGAGGCTCATCTTCCATCAACGGCATGATTTATGTGCGCGGCGATCGCGCGGACTTCGACAGCTGGGCTGAGCAAGGGGCGGCGGGCTGGAGCTATGACGAGTTGCTGCCCTACTTTGTGCGCACCGAAGACCAGCAGCGCAGCGAACAAGAATTCACCCGGCCCTGGCATGGGCGCGGCGGGCCGCTGACGGCCAACAATCTGCACAACCCACATCCCGTATCGCTGGCCATGGTACAGGCCGCCATTCAAGCCGGCATGCCCGCATGCAAGGATTTCAACAACGGCCATCCCGACGGGGCAGGGCTGTTTCAGGTCAATCTCAAGAATGGTCAGCGCTCGTCGGTGGCCAAAAACGCCATCGAGCCCGCCATGCAACGGCGCAATCTGGATGTGCGCATGCAGGTGCTGGTCACCCGCATAGGTCTGGACGGGCTGCGCGCCAGCACGGTGCACTGGAGGGACAAGGCCGGCGCAAGCCATGCAGCTCGCGCCAGCAAGGAAGTCCTGCTGTGTGCAGGGGCTCTGCAGTCGCCCCAGTTGCTGATGCTTTCGGGCATCGGCCCGGCAGCGCACCTGCAGGAGATGGGGATCGAGGTCAAGGTGGATCTGCCTGGGGTGGGCGCCAATCTGCAGGACCATGCGATTGTCCCCATGTCCTGGCGCATGAAGGCCGGAACGCCCAGCCTCAACCGCTCGCTGCGCGGCCTGGGGATTGGCGCTTCGCTCATTCAGTACCTGTTGACCAGGCAGGGCGCCATGGCCATGCCGGCTTCGGAGTTTGCCGCCTGGTTCCGCAGTGACTCCAGCCTGCCCTATAACGACATCCAGATTCACGGCCTGCCCGTGACCGGCGATATCGAGGGCTATATGCAGGGCGGCAAGAACTACCGCACCGAGGCCTTCCCCGGCATGACGATGGCGCCCTATCAGGTGCGGCCCTATTCACGCGGCCAGCTCAGGCTCAGGAGCAGCAAGCCCGAGGAGCTGGCCAGCATTCGCATGAACTTTCTGCACGACGAGCGTGACCGCAAGGCGCTGCTCCATGGAGTACGCATGGCCAGCAGGATTGCGCAGCAGCCCGCGCTGGCCGGCCTGATCGAAACGCAGACGCGCCCGGCACCTGGCCTGCAAAGCGACGAGGAACTGCTGGACTGGATCTCCATGTACATGGGTTCGGGCCACCACGCCAGCGGCAGCTGCCGCATGGGCCATGCGGCCGATCCGCGAAGCGTGGTCACGCCCGAGCTCCGGGTCAAGGGCGTGCAGGGCCTGCGCGTGATCGATGCCTCGGTCATGCCGCATCTGGTGTCGGGAAACACGAATGCGGCATCGGTGGTGATCGGAGACAAGGGCGCAGATCTGGTGCTGGGCCTGGCCCCGCCTGCTGCAAGGCGGTGGAATGTGGCAGCCGTGCTGCCGGATGGCGCATGCGCCGCCGCCGCGGTTTGAGCTTGGGAAGAATGGGTGGAGACAAAAAAGATGAACTTCGATTTCAGTGACGACCAGAACGCATTGCGCAACGAAATACGAAAATTCCTGACCAGGGAATCGCCGCTGACGCAGCCGCGTGCCTTGCTCGAGGGCGAGGGTCACCATGCCCAGGACGTATGGAGCGGCATGGCCCAGCTGGGTGTGAGCAGCCTGATGCTGCCGGAGGACTGTGGCGGTATAGGCCTCGGTGCCATGGAAATGTGCGTGGTGGCCGAGGAAGTGGGCCGCCAGCTCAGTCCCGTGCCTCTGGCCTCGACCATGTATCTGGCGGTGCAGGCCGTCCTGCTATCTACACAGGAGCAGTCTGCGCAACGCCGGCAATGGCTGCTGCCGGTTTCGGGTGGAAGCATTGGCTGTCTGGCAGCGCCGACGGACGGGCAGGAACCGCCATCCGGTCTGCCCCTGTTTGACGGCAAGACCTTGAAGGGGGAATGTCCGCTGGTGGCCGACGGCATGGCCGCGCAATGGGGTGTGGCGCTGGCGCGCAATGAGACGGGGGCGGATGTGCTGGTGGCCTTCAGGTGTGACGGCTCGGTGCAGCGCAAGAAGCTCAAGACGCTGGATCCTTCCAAGCCCTATGCCTTGTTGCGCTTTGACGGCACGGCGGCCGAGCAGCTTGGCGGAGCCAGCAGCGCTGCCAAGGTGCTGGCACGCGTGCGCAATCGTGCTGCCGTGATGTTGGCCTTCGAACAACTGGGAGCGGCCGACGCCGCGCTGGAGATGGCCTGCAGCTACGCCAGGGAGCGCAAGGCCTTTGGCCGGCCCATTGGGTCCTATCAGGGCATCAAGCACAAGCTGGCCAATCTCTACACCAACAACCAGCTGGCCCGTGCGCATTGCTATTACGGAGCCTGGGCGCTGACGGCAGACATGGCTCTGGCTGATGGTGCGCCCGAGCTGCCAGGCGCAGCCGCCGCAGCGCGCGTGAGCAGCACTCAGGCGCTGTCGGATGCTGCACAGGAAAACCTGCACACCCACGGCGGCATGGGCTATACATGGGAGATGGATTGCCATCTGTTCTACCGCCGTGCGCGCCAGCAGGCCGTGGAGCTGGGCAGTATCCACGCCTGGCGCGAGCAGGTGGCGGCCGAGTTGCAAAAACGATTGCTTGCTCCTGCGAAAGAGACGATTGTGCAGAGCTCGACCGCGGCTGACCGCCAGTCCATGGACTTTGGGGACACGCCCGAGGAAGCCGCCTTCCGCGCCGAATGCCGCGCCTGGCTGCAAGCCAATGCCGTGCCCAAGGCAAGTGCCGACGACTATTTCGGTCGTGACATGACTGCCGAGCAGCGCATGGAGGCAGCCCGGGTCTGGCAGGGCAAGAAGGCTGCAGCGGGTTTGGGTGCGATTACCTGGCCCAAGATGCTGGGTGGCCGTGGCGGCACGCCCATGCAGGAGCTGATCTGGCGCCAGGAAGAGGGCAAGGTCAAGGTGCCAACGGGCATGTTCAACGTCAGCCTGGGCATGGTTTTGCCATCGGTGATGGCGCACGCCAGCGCCGAAGTGCTGGCCCTGCATGTGGCCCCGGCACTGGGCGGAAAAAACCTCTGGTGCCAGTTGCTGAGCGAGCCGGGTGCGGGCTCCGATCTGGGCATGGTGCGCACACGTGCCGAGCGTGCCACCGATGGCCGTGAGGGCTGGATCGTCAACGGCCAGAAGGTCTGGACGTCGCTGGCGCAGTTTGCCCAGTTTGGTCTGGTATTGACTCGTACCAATCCCCAAGCCAGCAAGTTTGAAGGCTTGACCACCTTCTTCCTCGACATGAAGTCGCCCGGCATTACCGTGCACCCGATTCGCCAGGCAGGGGGCGAGTCCGAGTTCAACGAAGTCTTCTTCGAGGACGTGTTCGTGCCCGATAGTCAGATGGTGGGCAAGCTGGGCAGTGGCTGGAAGGTCACGCTGACAGGCTTGATGGCAGAGCGCCTGGCCATTGGCGGCGTGATGCCCGCTGAGCTGTGGCGCACCACGGCTGGCTTGCTGGCCGATCATCGCTTTGACGGCAGGCCGGCGCTGCAGGACGGTCGCCTGCGCGAGCGCTGGGCCGACCTCTATTTGAAGGAGCAGGCGCTATGGCTGCTGCAGTGCCGCGCGCTGACGGCGCTGAGCAAGGGCCGCCAGCCCGGCCCCGAAATGAGCGGTGCCAAGAACGTGGCCGCTGCCGCGCTGCAGTCCTTTAGCTACTTCGCCATCGACTTGCTTGGCGAGCGCGGCGTGCTGGCCGCCAGCGAACTTGGCGAGCGTTTTGCCATGGTGGAGCGCCTGTGGTTCGGCTCTGCCGGCATGCGCATTGCCGGCGGTACCGACGAGGTGGTGCTCAACAGCATTGGCGAACGCGTGCTGGGGCTGGCTGCCGAGCCCCGTGCGGACAAGGACCTGCCCTTCTGCGAACTGCTTGCCTAGTGACTTGGCGCGGCACATCGCAATGTGCCGCGTCCTTTTTACTGGGCATACAAGCCTCCATTCAATCCACGTGGCGGAGATCACGTTTTTCAGGAGACAGGAAATGAGTGCATCTGCTGTGGCACGTGTGCCGCAAGCCGCTTCGGCCAGGGTGATGCCGGTCAGCAATGTGACGGGCTGGCGTCGTCACTATCTGCTGCTGGTGCTGTTGCTCGTCTATGGCGTGAGCATGATAGATCGTCAGATCATGGGGGTGCTGATTCAGCCCATCAAGCAGGAGATGGGGGTTTCGGACAGTGCCATGGGCTTGCTCACGGGTCTGGCCTTTGCTCTGTTTTACAGCATTCTGGCCGTCCCCTTTGGCCGCTTTGCCGACCGTACCAACCGCCGCAACCTGATTGCCTGGTGCTGCGCCGGCTGGAGCGTTGCCACGGGTCTTTGCGGTATGGCGGTGGGCTTCTGGAGCCTGACGGCCGCTCGTGTGGGCGTGGCTGTGGGCGAGGCGGGCAGCACGGCGGCATCGACCACCATGATCGCCGATGTCTACCCGCCCGAGCAGCGCAGCCGAGCCATGAGCGTATTCAGCCTGGGCCCGCATCTGGGCTCGCTGGTGGGTCTGGGCGTGGGAGCCTGGATTGCCCAGCACCATGGTTGGCGTGCGGCCTTTTTGTGGCTGTCTGTGCCCGGCGTGCTGATCGCTTTGGTGCTGCGCATGACTTGCCGCGAGCCTTTGCGCGGCGCGCAGGAAGGTCGTGTCGTGGTGCAGGCCGCAACCGAGAAGTTCAGCGAGGTGATGTCAGCCCTGGTGCGCAACAAGGCGTTTGTGGGCCTGGGGCTGGCCAGCATGCTGATGGCGTTCTCGGGCTATGCGATCGGCATGTGGAATACCGCGTTTCTGGTGCGCTCCCATGGCCTTCAGCTCAAGGACGCGGGCGCCATCATGGGATTCATCGGCGGGCCGGGGGCGATTTTCGGGGCTTTGCTCAGCGGCTGGGTCACCGATCTGATGGCAAGGAGGGATGTACGCTGGCAAATTGGCGTTCCGGTTCTGGGGACGCTGATTTCGATTCCGCTGGGGCTGGCTTTCTATCTGAATGACTCTGCGGGACAGTGGACGCTGGCCGGCCTGCAGATTCCGCACGCGATTGCCTACTACGGTCTGTTTTCCATCTTCTCCAGTTTCTGGGCTGCGCCGGTGTTTGCTGCACTGACCAATGTGATTGCCTCCAGCCGTCTGGCGACTTCTCTGTCCATCTACAACCTGCTGCTGACTGCAGTTGGCGGTGGTCTGGGACCTCTGACGGTGGGTCTGCTCAGCGATGCATTCATCGTTCGGGCGGGCAGTGAATCGCTGCGCTGGGCGCTGGTCTGCATGCTCGCCTTTTATGCGCTGGCGCTGCTGATCTATGCCTGGACCATCAAGCCCTATGCATCGATGGTGACAGCGAAAAAGATCGCTTGAAGCGATTTGGAAACAGACGATGGAGAGAGTTTCCACTGAGATTGTGCTTTCTTCGACCAAGTCTTGGGAAATGCCTTGGCGGAAGTTTTTTAAGGGTAGGTGCTGTTGGGAGCTGCTTGCCTATCTGCGAGCATGCACCCTCGAAACCACAAGGGTCTGCACCAGGTTCAAGCAGACGATGAATGTGGACAGGCCGTCGTCGAGCATTGCAGCACCTGCGGGACAAGTGGATTCGTAAAACGGGAAGACAGACGGAGACAAGAGATGACACGGACCTTCAATCTGGCGGATATTTTTGAGTTGGTGGTGCAAGCTGTGCCGGATCGCATTGCCTTTGGCTGCGGCAGGCAGAAGCTCAGCTTCAAACAGCTCGATGAGCGAGCCAATCAGCTGGGCAATGCGCTGCGCGCGCGTGGCATAGGACGGGGCGACAACGTCGGCATCCAGCTCTACAACTGTGCCGAGTATCTGGAGGCCTTTTTCGCCTGCAGCAAGATCGGTGCCGTGCCGGTCAACGTCAACTACCGCTACGTGGCCGATGAGCTTCAGGGGCTGTTCAACAGCCTGGACCTGCGCGGCCTGGTCTATGGAGCGGACTTCGATGCGTCGGTGCTGGAAGTCATTGCCCTGGTGCCCACTTTGCGCCTGGCGCTGCGGGTTGGCGAGGAGCGTCATGGCCTGCCCAGGACAGTGCAATCCTACGAGCGCGTGTTGGCCGAAGGTGGACGGGAACTCACGGACGCCGAGCGCAGCGATGACGATATCTTCATGCTCTGTACCGGCGGCACCACGGGGCTGCCCAAGGGCGTGATGTGGCCGCATAAATCCTTGTTCATGGGGGCCTTGGGCGGTGGCGGCTATTACTTCCGCAGACCTCCCATCGAAAGGCCGGAGGAGCTGCTGCAACTGGTGCCCAACGGCCCGGCGCTGGCCTATCTGGCGGCGGCACCGCTCATGCATGGCGCAGCCATGTGGGCCACCCTGATCAGCCTGTTTTCCGGACATCCGGTCTATGTGAACGATCGCAAGAACTTTGATTCCGTACACATGCTGGATCTGATCGAGCATCACCAGATCAATGTGATGGCCGTGGTCGGCGATGCCATGGCCTTGCCCATCATCCAGACGCTGGAGAACAACCCCGGGCGCTGGCCTCTCAAGTCACTGATGATCTTCGGCAACGGCGGTGCCGTGTTCTCGCGTCATCTGCAGGAGCGGCTGCTGGTTCAGGTGCCTCATCTGGTGCTCAACAACGGCATGGCCAGCTCCGAATCCGGAGTCTTGGGCGGGGGGGAGAAAACGCCCGAGGGCGAAGGCTTTATGCGCATCGCGCCGCGTCCCGACCTCAGCGTGATCTCCGAAGATCTGCGCATTCTGACGCAGCCAGGTGAAGAAGGCATTCTTTCGCGCCGTGGCCACATGCCCCTGGGCTATTACGGAGATCCCAGGAAAACGGCCGAGACCTTTGTGATGGTCAAGGGCAGCCGCTGGGTGTTGACAGGGGACAGGGCCCGCATCGACACCACGGGTGAATATGTGGTGCTGGGCCGTGGTTCGCAGTGCATCAACACAGGAGGCGAGAAGGTTTACCCCGAAGAGGTGGAGGAAACCGCGCGCCGCTACCCGCCGGTTCAGGATGTGGTGGTCGTGGGCCTTCCTGACGAACGCTGGGGCAGCAAGGTGGTGGCCGTGGTGCAGGTGCAGCAGGGCCACGAGTTCGATCTGCAGGAGTTCGAAAAGATCTGCCGCAGCAATCTGTCTGGCTACAAGCTGCCGCGCGCCGTGTATCTGGCCACTGAAGTCAAGCGCAGCCCGGCAGGCAAGGCGGATTACCGCTGGGCCAAGGCCTATGCGGCGGAGCATGAACCGCTGAGCGCCATAGAGGCCTGAACCGGAGGAAAAAACAGTTACAGACAGCACAACGGATACCCTGTTCGTCGCGCCTGACGACGGGATTTAAAGGAGGCCCCGGCCTCCTTCTTTTTTTTATCTTCAGCGTGCCGCAGCGCAGATCCGGCGCGCAGTCTTCTCGGACTTCAGCGCCACAAAGGCTTTGGCTTGCGTGTCATAGCGGTGTGCAATCACATACCGGCTGCAGCGATCCGAATAGCGCGCGCAGGCCTGCATGGCAATGCAAAGATGGGGCCCGTTCCCCCAGACCTTGGCGGGCGGCCGGTCGTAAATGCCTTCGTACAGCGTCTGCTCCTGCGCTCCCCCGTCATTCCATCTGGCCACGATTTCAGAAGAGAAATGGTCAAAGCCTGCGCTGCTGTAGCCCACCTCGTAGTCAATCGTGCCCAGCCTGGTGATGGAAGTGCGGCCCGTGACCTGTTTTTCCCAGGCCGCAGCTTCCTGCGCGCTGCAAGGCATGACGCAAAAGCTCAACAGCATGAGCCAGGTCTGAAGCGGGATACGGAACTTGCGCAAATGCATGGGGCATGGACGTGGAAGATGACGGGGTCACTATATCGCTGGCATCCGCATGGCGTGAACACGATCTGCTCAAGGCGCTTGGTCGAGGCGCCCGATCTCTGCGAAGGAGGCCAGGATGGCTGCTCGCAAGCAGGCGGGCCTGGCGGATTGGGTCCGTTTTTGGATGAGGGGGGATGAAAAACGAGCGCAGGCTTCAAGAGCCCGGCTTGCTTCGAGGCCTGGTGGGGAGGACCGGCAGCGTTCAGCTGGCCCTGTGCTCGCTGCGCCTGAGCAAGCGGCCCGGCAATGCATCGGTGGCCATGCTGTCGCGGTAGGTGATCTGGCCGGACTTGATGGTGTAGCGATAGCCCTGCGCGCCTTGCAGGAAGCGCTTGCCGCCGGCGGGCAGGTCGCGAGCTATGTGCGGCGGCAGAATTTTGAGCGCCTGCAGATCGATGAGGTTGAGATCCGCCAGTTTGCCGACCTGCAGGACCCCTCGGTCGGCAAAGCCGTAGAGCGAAGCCGGCCGCTGCGTCAGCATATGGACGGCCTGCTCGATGCTGAACAGGCCGCGCTCGCGTACCCATTCTGTGAGCAGAAAGGTCGTGGCGCTGCCGTCGCAGATGGTGCCCACATGGGCGCCGCCATCGCCCAAGGCGGGTACGGTGTGGGGATGGCCGAGCAGTTCGTGCAGGGCGCTGCAGTCATGGTCCAGATAATTGGCCATGGGCAGATAGACCAGCGCCTGGCCTTCATTGCCCAGCATGAAGTCATACATCCAATCCAGCGGTGGCAGGCCGGCTGCGTCGGCCAGAGCCTGAACCGAATCGCCTTCTTGCGGCAGATAGTTGGGCTCTTGGCCGCTCCAGGGGTACATGCCCGCAAAGTTCTGGCCGAAGTACTCCATGAACAAATGGGGATTGCGGTCCTTCTCGCCGAGGATGGCGCTGCGCGTGCCTGGTCGGGACAGCTCTTTGATGCGTTCTGCCGGACTGAGCTGCGCCAGCGCTTCATAGCTGGGCTTGCTGGAAAAGGGGTTCAGGCTGCATTCAAACCCCATGAGTACGCCCACAGGGCGGTTGAGCACCTGGCCCATGATGCGCAGCCCGCCGGCATTGGCTGTTTCAATATGCTGTAGCAGCTCTCGGTGCAGCTGCGGGCGGTGCGGATACTGAAGCACGGTGAGCGTGCCGGCGCAGCCCGTGCCCTGACTGACGCGGGTGAGAATGCCGAATTCGTCCTCGATGTGCTCGAAGTCCGAGATCATCTGGAAGACGCTGTTCGGATAGCTCTTGAGCGAGAGTCCCAGCTCCAGCAACTCCTCGCTCACGGCCTGGTACATGGGGGTGAAGTCACCCGACTTGGAGCGGTGGGCCATGGTGCGCGAGGTTGACAGACCAACGGCTCCGGCGGCCAGACCTTGCTTGATCAGCTCCTGCATGGTGCCGATGTCCTCGGCATTGGCCTGCTCGCGCCGTATGGCGCGCTCGCCCATGGCATAGACGCGCAGCGGACCGTGAGGCAGCAGGGCTGCAATATCGATGTCGTAGCGCCGCCCTGCCAAGGCTTGCAGATACTCAGGAAAGCTTTCCCAGTTCCAGGGCAGGCCTTCATGCAGCGCGGTGTCGGGGATGTCTTCCACGCCCTCCATGAGCGCAATCAGCGTGTCGCGGTCCTCGGGACGGCAGGGGGCAAATCCCACGCCGCAGTTGCCAATCACTGCGGTGGTCACGCCCTGCTGGGAGCTTGGCCAAAGCCTTTCATCCCAGGTCGCCTGACCGTCAAAGTGGGTATGCACATCCACAAAGCCCGACGTCACCAGCAATCCGTCGGCATCGATTTGCTGCGCGGCGATGCCCAGGTCTTGGCCGATGGCGGCGATGCGCCCGTTGCGCACGCCGAGGTCTGCGCGGTAAGCGGGGGCGCCGGTGCCGTCCACGATGCGGCCGTTGCGGATCAGCAAGTCGAATTGCTGCATGTGTCAGTCTCCTTGAGGTTCTGGTGTGCGGTCGAGCCCGCAGCCGCATTCCATTAAGAGGCAATCCGCACCCAAGGCCAATCAGGGTTAGGGAATCGTCCGTTGGGACGATGTGAGGGCGGCTGCTCATGACCACGATGCTCAAGGCGGCGCCATCGGACTGGACATGGATGCGGCCGCGATGCGAGACGTGCGCAAAGACCTGCTCTCGCGCTCCTTGCGCCCGAGGGCAGACAGCGCTGCTGAGGCGTGAGCAGCGGCGAGAGCCATGACGTGATGCAAAAAACCAAGAAAACAATGACAAACAAAAATCATCAAAGCTCATCCAGAGTGTATGTGCTGGTGCTGCTGACGGCCCTGTCTGCTCTGACCTTCATGGACCGGCAGATCCTGGCTGTGCTGCTGCAGCCCATCAAGCAGGAGTTCGGCTTCTCGGACTTGCAGATCGGCCTGATCACCGGACTCGGTTTTGCGCTGACGTTCGCAGTGCTGGGCATTCCTCTGGGACGATTGGCAGATAGACAAGAGCGCCGCAGCCTGATTGCCTGGTGCCGTGGCGTTGGTGGCAGCGTGGCGGCGCTGGGAGCGCTGGCCACTGGTTCGGGTGGACTGACTGCATCGCGCGCCGGTGCCGCATTGGGGGATGCCGGTGGCGGCGCTGCGTCCATGTCCATACTGGCCGATCTGTACAAGCCCCATGAGCGCTCGCGTGCCATGAGTGTCTTTGGTGTCGGCAATGCGATGGGCGCCTTGCTGGCCTTGCTGCTGGGGCCGTTGTTTGCCGAGTGGTGGGGCTGGCGTGTGACCATGGTCATCATCGGTGTGGCCATCATGGTCCTGTCCCTGGTGCTGCGCCTGAGCATCAGCGAACCCGTTCGTACCATCGCGCAGATGATCTCCGACCCGCAGGACGGCGGGCAGCAGGCCAAATCTGCCGTCGCCTTGATATGGAAAGAGCCCGTGACCCGGTTTCTGATCGTGGGCGCTGCTTGTGTCCTGATCGCGGGAATCTCGATCGGCGCCTGGAATGTGGCTTTGCTTGCGCGGCGCTTCGATCTCAGTCTCAAACAGGCGGGGACAATTTCTGCAGGGGCCGCTGTGCTCTCGGTCTCGGGCAGCCTGTTCTCTGGCTGGTTGACGGACCGGCTGGCGCGCAGCGATGTCCGCTGGCAGATTCGCATCCCCGTGATCGGCACCAGCGTGGCCATGGTGCTGGGTTTCGGCTATCTGCTGGTGGGCTCGGACATGTTCATGCTGTCCATGGCCTGCATGTTGATCTATTCGTTCTTCACATCCTGGTGGGCTCCGGCCACCTACGCAGCCCTGAGCCTGGTCGTGCCGACCGAGCGGCGAGCCACGGCCAGCGCCATGGTTCTGATGGCCGGAGCCCTGCTGGGCAACGGAGTGGGGCCTATCGTGGCGGGCTGGCTCAGTGATGTGCTCAACACCGTTGCGCCCGGCGAAGGCCTGCGCTATGCCATGGCGATCATGATGTGCACGCTGTTGCCCGCGGTATGGGCGTTTTACCGTGCTCTGCAGCATTACCCCGGCGCCTATCGCAAGGCCCACGCCCCCGTGGCAGTTGCCGCATGAAGGCGGAAGAAGTGACCGGGAAGGATTCTTGCGTCGTCTGGAAGATGATCTATCTGGCGCGGCGCAACCCGGCGCTGCGCCCGGAGGAGTTCGCGCAGGCCTGGCGCGAGCATTCCGCGCTGGGCCGCCAGTGCCGCAACGTGGGCCAGCGCGTCAAGGCCGTGGCCCAGTGCTCACGCCACCTACAGGCAGATGCCGCAGAGCTGAGCAAGGACTATGACGGCGTCAACCTCATGGTGCTGGCCGAGCGCGAAGCAGGCTCTGCGATCTGGAGCGACCCCGAAACCCTGGCTGTCATGCGCCCCGACGAGCCGCGCGTGTTTGCCGACTATGTTCGCAATTTCTCGCTGCTGTGCCGTCAGCAGGTGTTGCGTGGCAGCCTGAGCGTAGATGTCCTGCCGCAGCACAAACAAGTCATGCTGATCGGCTTTTTGCAGCGCAGCGACGTCTGGCGCGGGGCTGCGGTCTTGCCGGAGATTTGTCCGCCGCAGTGGCAGAGCCTTGCTCTGGGCCTGGCCAGCCGCATTGTCTGCAACACCATCGATGAGCAGCCTCCTTTCGGCTACGGCTACCGCCATGTGGTCGAGTGGTGGTTTGACTCGGTGGAGCAGGCGCAGGCGGCAGCGGCTTCACTCGATGTTTCGGCCCGTGCGCAGGACGGCGAGTTCGGCTGGGGCGTGCATGTCTTCATGCTGACTGAGGTGACGCATGCCAGACCTTGAGGACTTGAAAAGATAGTAGCTGCTTGCGCTTTATGAATAAGGATTTCAATATGTTTTGTATTGAATTTCCATGGAGATAAAGCGTTGGAAGCTATGGTTTTATAGGGCAGACCTTCACCTCGACAAAAAGGCCCATGCAAGCGCATGGGCCTTTGGCCTTGGAGATTCACGGGATCAGGCCGTCGCTTCCTCGGTTTCCTGGGTATAGGCCACCATGCCGCGAGGAATGTACCTGCCTTCGCACTGGTCCAGATACTCGCCCGCCTTGGCGCGCGGGTTGTAGAACTGCTTGTACCAGATGCGGGCCTTGAGGAAGGCTCCGTCGCTGGGGATGAACAGAGGGTTCAGGCAGGGCGCCTTCTGAGACCAGACTTCGAAGTCCTGGGCAAAGGCCAGGCGGCTGGCTTCCTGGTACTGCTTGGCTGCGACTTCGTCAGCCTTGGTGGGCAGGCCGCCATGTGCAGTCTTGACCAGCAGGTTGTGCCAGACCTTGATCCTGCCGTCCTCGATGGGGGTATGCATGATCATCATGAAGGAGTTGAACATGCCGCTGACCTTGGAGACCAGGATGGCGGGGCCGTGGTACCAGGTGTCGGTGTGCAGATCGGCGCTGGCGCCGCCTTCGCCCACCAGGGTGCGATGGCCGCCGCACTGGCGCTGGATGGCGTTGTGGCCCTTGAACTCGTTCTCGAAGCGCGCCACGGTGGAGCCGTGGATGGGGCTCAGATGACCATAGTCGGCAATATTGTCCACGACCTCCATGGGATGCTGGTTCAGCTCGCCCAGGTAATCCCACTGGCCGTTGACATAGGTCTCGTCACACCAGTCGCCAAAAGTGGGCAGATCGTAGTCGGGCTCGCCGCCTTCGGGATCGAACCAGACCCAGATGGCGCCGTATTGCTCGACCACCTTCCAGCTCTTGACCGCGGCCGCAGCCGGGATGGCTCCGTCGTGATAGGGGATGTGGTTGCACTTGCCGTCCGCTCCGAAGCGCCAGCCATGATAGGGGCAGCGGATGCCGTCGCCTTCCACATTGCTGCCGCCTCCGTCGATCACCACATAGCTGGTGGCATTGGGCGCTGCCAGATGGGTCTTCATATGAGGGCAGTAAGCGTCCAGCAGCACGACCTTGCCGCTTTCGCGGCCACGGTACAGCGCGAAATCCTGGCCGAAGAAGCGCACGGCCACGGGCTTGTGGGTGTCGAGCGCCTTGGCCTCGGAAATCATGAACCAGCCACGTGGGTAGGTGAATTCACCGAGGCGGTAGTCCTTCGTGGTTGCCATTGCAGAGGTCTCCGTATTTAGTTTTGGACGGATGAATCTTCTGGCAAGCGGCGTTGCCGCGCATACTCTGTTTGGACGAGTGAAGGCGCGGCTTTGATCTGGCGCAAACCGCACAGGGTTTGCCCTTGCTTGGGTGTTTGCGCACGCTTACCTGCTGCTCACGTTGTCGCAGCCACGCGCTCTTTGTGAAGTGGTTGCAGGTCAATCATGGTGTGACTCTTGGCCAGTGGCAGAGCGTCTTTCTCAGTGCCCAGCCAGAACAGTGCCGCCGCAATTTCTTCGGGGGTGGAGGCACCATAGCGCTGAGCCAGCAGGCCATCGTCGCCCAGCGTGGCCTTGACGGCCTCGGTCGTCACCACGCCGGGGTTGACGCTGAAGGCGCGTACATTCTGCTGCTTGTACTCGGTGTTGATGCAGCCGGCCAGGCGCGCAATGGCGGCCTTGGAAGCCCCGTAGGAAAAGCCCCAGCCGCCCTGGTCGGCCGGCACGGGCGGGTTGTACTGGCCCGCAGCCGAGCACACATTGATGATGCGGCCGCCGCCTTGTGCCGCCATGGCCGGCAGCAGGCGCTGAGCCAGATGGAAAGGGGCGATGACATTGCCCAGCATGGAGCGCTGCAGCGACTCGGCCGTTATCTCGGGGATCAGATGGTTGATCTCGCGGTTCTGGTAGACAGCGTTGTTGATCAGCAGATCGACACGGTCAAAGCGTTTCAGCACAGCGTCGGCGGCCTTGTCCAGGCTGCTCAGGTCCATCAGGTCCATGACATGCGGAAACACCTCGCCGCCAGCGGCCTCAATGGCCTTGGCTGTGGACTCCAGGCTGCCGGACAGAAGCTGGCCGCCTGGCAGGCGCAGCTGGTTTTCCATCTGCGCACCGTCGGTCAGCGTGCGGGCAGTGATGGCCACGCGCCATCCCTTGATGGCAAAGAAGACGGCGGTTGCAGCGCCAATGCCGCGGCTGGCACCGGTGATGAGAACTACGGGTCGGCTCATGAGAGTCTCCAATTTTTGATGATCAGGCGGCATTCATCTGCAACTGCTGCAGGCGCTGCTTATAGGGGCGGATGGCTAACGCGAAGAAAAGCGAAGTGATGACCAGCAGCGAGGTCACGCCCATCAGCGCCCAGCGCAGGCCTTCGGAGCCGTGGGTCCGGGCAAAGTAGTCCGACAGAATGCCGGTTACCAGAGGCCCCAGGCCCACGCCCAGCAAGGTCATGAAAAGATTGAGAAGTGCCGAGGCGACGCTGCGTTCGGCTGCAGTCACCATCTGGCTGACGGCGCTGTATGAGAGCGTGGCAAACCAGCTCGCAAAAAAGCCGAACAGCAGGGCAAATGCCATGGCATAGGGGACCTTGATGCCGGCAACCGTCCAGAAGTCGGATACGGGCCAGAAAAACACGGCGACGCCTGCAGGCACGGCGCACAAGGTGCCCATGGCAGCCAGGCGCAGCTGCCAGCGCGAGTCGCGCTGGGTCAATCTGTCGCTGAGCCAGCCGCAGAACATGGCGCCGAACACGGCACCCAGGCCGCTGGCCAGGCCGAACACCAGGCCGGCGTGAGAGATGCTCATGCCGTGAATGCGCATGAAAAAGCTCGGCGCCCAGACACCGTAGCCATAACCTGCAATACCGGCCACGCCGCATGCGATGCAGATATAGCGCAGCGACGCCATGCCCAGCAGGCGCCTGAGCTGGCGAAACATGGATTCGCGCGGAGCGCTGTCTTGAGCGGCGGGCTTGATGCTTTCATAGGCGCCACGTGCCGGCTCCTTGACAAAGAAATACACCAGCAGCGCAAGAATCACGCCCGGAATGCCAAAGGCGAGAAACACGGAGCGCCAGCCGTAATGCTGGGCCACCATGCCGCCTATGACCAGTCCCAGCAGCGTTCCCAGGTTGGGGCCCATCATGAAAAGACTGATGGCAAACGAACGCATCTTGGGAGGATACAGGTCCGAGACTATGGACACCGAGGGCGCCATGCCGCCGGCTTCGCCCACGGCCACACTCATGCGGGCCAGCAGCATGTGCCAGTACTGGGTGGCCACGCCGCAGGCAGCGGTGGCAAGGCTCCAGATCCCGCAGCACAGGGCCACGATGTTGCGGCGGTTGCGGGTGTCGGCCAGACGCCCCACAGGCACACCCAGCATGGCATAGATCAGACCGAAGGCCAGCCCCGTGAGCAAACCCATCTCGGTATCGGAGGCGCCGAATTCCTGTTTGACGGGCTCCAGCAAAATAGACAGAACCTGTCGGTCAATGAAGGAGAAAATATAGACCAGCGCCAGCAGGGCGAGGCTGAGATGAGTGCGCCAGCTGACGGCGGGAGGCGGGGTTTGATGGGTGTGCATGCGCTGCATCGTGCGAGGGGCCTAGGGTTATGCCATCGTCTTTTTGGACGACGACCACGAAATCCGGAGGTCTGAGCATGTGCCTTCCGTTCATGGCTTTCAAGAGAAATATCGAGGAGACAAAATGACCCAGACGAATTCGTCCATCGGCATTCGCCAGCTGCTGGACATGCAAAAACAGGCTTTTATCGAAGAGGCTGCGGTCGGCGCCGATGTGCGCATGCAGCGCATTCAGCAAGTCATCGACATGCTGGTGGAGCACAAGGAGGAACTTTGCCAGGCCATGGGCGAAGACTTTGGTGGCCGCCCCGCCGTGTTCTCGCTGGCCAATGACATTCTTGGCTCGCTCTCCTCGCTCAAGCATGCACGCGATCACCTCAGGGACTGGCTGGGTGACTCCGAACGCCCCAGCGTCAAACCCTTTGACATGTTTGGCGCCACGGCCTGGGTCAAATACCAGCCCAAGGGCGTGATCGGCATCATCGGCACCTGGAATGCACCTCTGTTCACCTTGCTGTCGCCGCTGGCCTGCGCGTTCGCGGCGGGCAACCGGGCCGTGCTCAAGCCCTCCGAAATTGCGCCGCGTACGGCCCAGGTGCTGGCCGAGGCCGTGGCCAAGCGCTTTGATCCCCAGGTGCTGGCCGTGGTGCAGGGAGGCCCCGAAGTGGCTGCGGCATTTGCCGAGCAGCCCTGGAATCATATGGTCTTCACGGGCGCCACCAGCGTGGGCAAGCTCATCATGGCTGCAGCCGCCAGAAACCTGGTGCCCGTGACGCTGGAGCTGGGTGGCAAGTCTCCCGTGCTGGTGGGTGATTCCGCCGACATCGCCAATGCGGCCGAACGCATCGCCGTAGGCAAATCGCTCAACTCCGGCCAGCTTTGCGTGTCACCCGATGTGGTCTGGGTCCATGAATCGCGCCTGCAGGCGCTGGCCGATGGCATTGCCTCGCAATACCAGGCGCTGTATCCCTCGGTGACAGGCAACGCAGATATGACGCCCGTGATCAACGAGCGCCACCACGCACGTGTGAAAGCCTATGTCGATGATGCCAAGGCGCGCGGTCTGACCGTGCTGGAAGTCGGCGCCGCGCAAGCCGGCGCAGACCGCCGCCTGCCGCTGGCGCTGGTCGTCAACCCGCCAGCCGAAGCCGAAATCTCTCAGCACGAAATCTTTGGCCCGGCCGTGGTACTGCGCAGCTTCCTGAACATCCGCGACGCCGTGGCCGCGATCAATGCCGGTGAGCGCCCGCTGGCCCTGTACTACTTCGGCAGCGACGAGACGGAGCAGAACTGGGTGCTGGACAACACGCTGTCCGGCGGTGTCTCCATCAATGATGTGGTCATGCATCCGGCGCTGGAGGATGCGCCGTTTGGCGGCGTGGGCGCTTCGGGCATGGGCCACTATCATGGCCGCGAGGGTTTTCTCGAGTTCAGCCATGCCCGCTCCGTCTACAAGGCCGGCAACCACGACCCGCGCCGCGAGTGGGGCATGCTGCCGCCCTACAACCCGCAGTTCGAACAGATGCTGCAGGCCGCAGTCACCCCCTGAGCCGCTGTGCTTCGCTGAGGAAGACGGCAGCCTCGCTGCGGGGCAGCTTTGGCCCTTGCTCGCTGTCCCTGATCTGGACTTTGCCTGATTCGCGGCTCTGCCCTGGTGCAGCGCTATCCATTTCAAGGGCTCAATTCTTGCGTGTTGACGCAAGCTGCAGGGGCTGGCCATGGGGCTTGTCCCATGGTCCGTTTGGCTGATGCCCTGAAAGCGTTTCGTACAGAGCATGGGCGGGTCTGAACGCAATCATAGGAATAGACATGAACGAGATTTTTCGCCAGTTTTCGCTGGAGGGGAAGGTGGCCGTGGTGACCGGCGCGGGCAAGGGTATCGGTCGTGCATGCGCTGTCACGCTGGCGAAGGCCGGTGCCGATGTGGCGCTGTTTGCGCGCACCGAGGCGGATCTGCAGGCCGTCAAGGCCGAAATTGAAGCGCTGGGCCGCCGCGCCATTGCCGTGCAGGGCGATGTGAACAAGGAAGAAGATCTGGACAAGCTCATCGTCCGCACTGTGGAGGAGCTGGGCAAGATCAATGTGCTCATCAACAATGTGGGCGGTGGCGGCCCCAACGACCCGCGCAAGGTGGCGGGCAAGGCCGTGGGCGACATGCTTGCCTTCAATGTGGTGCCTGCATACACGCTGATCCAGAAGGCGGCTGCGGCCATCGAAGCTGCGGGCGGCGGAGCCGTGGTCAATATCTCGTCGACGGCGGCACGCTACTCGCAAAAGTACTTCAGCGCCTATGGTGCAGCCAAGGCCGCTCTCAACCAGATGACACGCTGCCTGGCGCAGGACTTCGGTCCCAGGGTGCGTATCAACGCCATCGAGCCCGGCACTATCATGACCGATGCACTGGCACCGTTTCTCACGCCGGATCGCAAGGAGCGCATGGAAAAAACCACGCCCATGGCACGCATGGGCCAGCCCGAAGACATTGCCAGTGCCGCGCTGTTTCTGGCCAGCCCCGCATCGAGCTGGGTGACTGGCAAAGTGCTGGGGGTGGACGGAGGTGTGGAGGCGCCCAACTTCTGAGTCTGATGGCATTGCTCAGGAAAAGGGGAGCCTCGGCTCCCTTTTTCTATGCACTCTTGACGATGTCGCTTGAGCTCGATCCGCAGCAGGAATCGAGCCGCTGCGTTCCCGGTCAAGCGCAATGGCAAGGTCTGCAAGCTGCTGCCCGGATGGCGTGGCTGCTGTGCGGTAGTGGTCCGGTGTGGCTTCAGCATGCCATCGCCCGAGCCGCTTGTCAGCTGCCTGATGGCCTGCCCTGGTCATGCCCTGGAGCGGATTTGCTCCTGCATCAGGTCCACGAAGGCTTTGACCTTTGCCGGTCGGAATCGTGCAGTCGGGAACACGGCATGAACGCCCCCCGATGGCAGCGACCAACTGGGCAGCACCTGTATCAGCGCGCCGCTCTTCAAATCATCGGCCACGGCGAAGTCGGGCAGTACCGACAAGCCCGCCCCATGACGCACGGCTTCGCGCACGGCCAGTGTCGCATCAAGCGAGATCGCAGGGTGTACCGTCACGCTCTGGCACTCCAGCTCGCTTCGCGAGAAGCTCCAGTTGCAGGGTTCACGCAAGGCCGTGTTCGCGACAAAGGGCAGCTCGCTGATGTGCTGTGGCTGTTTGAGCTGCGTCACTTGCCGGCGCAATGAGGGAGCTGCGACCAGCAATTGCCTGAAGCTCCCGATCTGACGGGCCTGCACATTCAAGTGGGAAAGCCAGCCGACGCGGATTGCCAGCTCGACCTGCCCCGACATCAGATCAAGCGGCTGGTCGCTGAACACTGCGTCCACCTTGCATTGGGGATAGTGCCGCGTGAACTCGGTGATGGCTGGCACCACTGCCGTGATGCCATAGTCCAGCGGGGCGGTCAGACGCAAGGTTCCCGAAGGCTCGGCCGCCACTTCCCCCAGCTCGTCGAAAGCATCGCCCGCTTCCTTGAGGATGGATGCGCAGCGTTGATAAAAGATCCGGCCTGCATCGGTGGGAACGACCTTGCGGGTGGTGCGGGTCAGAAGCGTCGTGTGGAATTCGCGCTCCAGCCTTGCGACCTGCTGGCTGACCACGGCCTTGGTGATGCTCAGCCGGTCCGCAGCAGCCGTGAAACTGCCGGTTTCCACCACGGCCGCGAAGTAGGCCAGGCGCTTGAGATTGGCAAGCCTGCCGGCGACGGATTCTTCTAAATTGTTTGCCATTGACATACAGTTTATCTATTCGATCAGGCTTTTTCTGTCAATGCTTTGTTCCTACGATCACGGTATTGAAGCAACGGAGCCCTCGGTGACCAAGACCCTGCATTACGTATTCGACCCTCTGTGCGGCTGGTGCTACGGTGCCGCCGCAGCGGTGGCGGCTCTGGGCAAAGTGCCTGAGGTCGAACTGCGGCTGCTGCCCAGCGGCCTTTTCGCAGGCGCGGGTGCACGTCTCATGGACGATGGCTTTGCCGCCTATGCCTGGAGCAACGATCAGCGCATCGAGCGCCTAACGGGCCAGCGCTTTAGCGAGCGCTACCGCAGCCATGTGCTGTCGGATCGTCAGCAACTGTTCGACAGCGGCCCGGCCACCCTTGCGCTGAGCGCTGTCAGTCTGTGCACCCCAGAGCGTGAGCTTGACGCCCTTGAGGCCATTCAGCATGCCCGCTACGTCAATGGCGAGGACATCACGCAACCGGACACACTGATGGCGGTTCTGCAGGCCCTGGGGCTGGAGCAGGCTGCTGCAAGCCTGCTCCGGTCCGATGGCGAGCTGCTGGCTGCCAATCGCGCCCGCATCGAAGGCGCAAAGGCGCTGCAGAGCCAGCTTGGCGCGCGTGGCGTTCCAAGCTTCATCCTGGAAACCAATGGCCAGCGCCAATTGCTGAACTCCAGTGCCGCTTACTCCAACCCGCAGGCCTTTGCCGAGCAACTCAGCGCGGCCTGAACCTTTCGCGTCTGACCCCTGCCATTCTTGAAATTCACTGAAGGACCATCATGATGAATCGCCGAGACTTTGTCCAAGCCGCCGCCGCTGCCGGCATTGCCACAGGCCTGGCTGGTTGCGCCGCAGCTGTGAGCGGCCATTCCAGGCTGCAATGGAAGCACTTTCCCGCAGGCGACAAGGGCTTTTTCCGTGCGCCCGTGCTGCTATCGGGCGACAGGGAGGCCATGCTCATCGACGGCGGCTTTTCCCTGCCCGATGGCCGTGCCGTGGCCGAAGCCATCAAGGCATCGGGCAAGCAGCTGACCACCATCTACGTCAGCCAGAGCGACCCGGACTATTACTTCAGCCTGGGCCCGATCAAGGCAGCCTTCCCCGCTGCCAGGGTGCTGGCCGCCTCCGACACCATTGCCGCCATCCGCGCCAACGTGCAAAAGAAGATAGCTACCTGGGCGCCTCAGCTCAAGGAGAACGGTCCGCAGAAGCTCGTCGACATCGTCTTTCCTGAAGCCTATGACGGCCCTGCACTGATGCTGGAAGGCAACACCATCGAAATCGTCAACGCACAAGGACTGGAGAACCGCCGCTACCTGTGGGTCCCCTTGCTGAATGCAGTCTTCGGTGGCGTGCTGATCTTCTCCGGGTTGCATGTGTGGACGGCCGATACCCCGACGGCAGCCTCTCGCGCGGCCTGGGTAAAGAACCTGGAAGCCATCGCTGCGCGCAATCCGGCCGTGGTCGTGCCGGGCCACCTGGGCGCCCATGGAGCGCTGGATGTTTCGGCAGTGAACTACACCCGCGAGTACCTGCTGGCCTTCGAGCAGGAGCTGGCCAGGGCGGCCAATGGCGACGCGCTGATCGCAGCCATGAACAAGCGCTATCCTGACGCCGGCCTGGCCGCCGCGCTGCAGATCGGCGCCAAGGTGGCCACGGGTGAGATGAAGTGGGGCTGAAGCCCGGGATGCACACCATGACCACCAATCTGGATATCATCCGCGCGACCTACGAAGGTTCGTCCGAGGAGAACGGCAGGAATCTGCTGGCGGCACTGGCGCCCGATGCCAGATGGACCGAGGCCGCCGGCTTTCCCTATGCCGGAACTTATGTCGGCCCGCAGCAGATTGCCTCGGGCGTGTTCCAGCGGCTGGCGACGGAGTGGGACGGCTACAGCGCCAAGGTCCACACCTACCTGGCCGATGGCGACCGTGTGGCAGCCTTCGGCGTCTATTCGGGAACCTACCGCAAGACGGGCAAGGCGATGACGGCGGGCTTCGCTCACCTGTACCGGCTTAACGACGGCAGGATCACGAGCATGGAGCAGTATGTGGACAGCCACCTGGTGCAGCAGGCGCTGCTGGCCTGAGCGCGACGGAGTCCTGCCATGAGCGAAGTCAATGCGCAGCTGCAAGCCATTCTGTCGCTGATGCGGGCCGGGCAATGGAATGCCGCGCACGATGCCGTGCAGCGACATGAAGGCCTGCTCGCGGCCTGGCTGCACGGACTGCTGCATCTGCAGGAAGGCGATCTGGAGGACGCCGAGAACTGGTATGAGCGGGCAGGGCTGCGCTTCAGGCAGCGCGGCACGCTGCAGCAGGAGCTGGCCCGGTTCGAAGCGGCGCTGCGCGCTCGGTCCGGCGCGTGAACCCGAGGCCGGCCGTCCGAGAGCCGGCCTTTTGGCGGCAGAGCTGGAAGCCTCATCCCAGTGCCTGCCTCGCAAGATGCGCAACGGCCAGCTGCCTGTTGGCCCTGGTGCGCTCTCCGTCCTCCAGGAACCAGGCTGCCGACAAAGCGGCGTGAGCCATAACCCATTTGAGTAAACGCCGACGTTCCAGCCCCGTGACATTGATGACTACTGCAAGCTGCCGCGCGAAGCGCCCCGGGTCGGTGCAAGTCTCCAGGTCGGGGTTGCACAGCACGCTAACGTAGTCGTAGTACCGCTCACCTGTGACGCGCTTTGGATCTATCGCCAGCCATCCACGTCTGTCGAAATCGAGTATGTTGCCATGGTGCGTATCGCCATGCAGGACGACAGGCTCGCGCTGCTCATTCAGCAACTCAGCTGCCACCGTTGCGCATTCGGCCATCAAGCCGCCTTCCTGCTGCGCCATCAACGCGAGTGACCTAAAAAAAATCCGTCAGCGTCAGCAGTTCTTCAGGTGGTGCGGAGGATCTCTTTGAATGCAGTTGCTCGATGGTGTGGCAGATACAGCTTGTCGCTGCATCATCTTCGCCTTCTCTAGCCATGTGCAGCAAATGCTTGGAGCCGGTTGCGCGCTCCATCAGTAGCGCTCCTGAATCTTGGTCGCAAGCATAGACTCGCGCTGCTCCATTGCCGTCCCACCATTGAAGCACTCTGCCGCCGATGCGCTCGTCAAGGTTTCGCGTGATCTTGATCATCGCTGGAAGATCTGCCAAGTTCCTTGCAAGGATGACTGGCAGAAGGTCACTTGTATGAGTTGTGAAGGGGTCACCAGCCGCCTTCGCACTCCAGCGGTGGAGATGGATATCAAACAGGTCGAGGTGGGGCATCTGGCTGATTTTCGAGCTAACTCATGCAATCCGAAGGTGTGGTGCGGTATCCAATGTCCGCTGACGACTGTGGCTTCAACTGCTCAATGCAGCTCCTTGACCGGGGCTCCGGAGTGTCGGGCATGCCTATCAAGGCTGGCTGGGTGGTGTGCTCAATTTCTCCGGCATTACTTTCTTCCGGTGCTCAAGCCAGCTTCCGCAAGCAGCCAAGGCCATGCTACGGACATTGGTTGCCCTGAAAGGTCCCCTCGACTTCTGAGCAAGGGTCTTGTCCTGAGGTTCAGTCCTCGCTCTCACGCGGGTAGCCTGCGTCTGCCCAGCGCTGTGCAGACGCACGGGTGAGACTATGGTCCGGCCGGACTCGTACCCTGGCCAATTCGCTGCCGTCCGCCGCGGTGGCAGTGAGAGTCGCCGTGGGATTGTCCTCATCGGGCTCAATATCGAGAGCTACCGTCACGCGCAATCCGCGCACTTCAATCTGTATGGCTTTGTGCAACAGCGCCGCCTGGTGCTGCTCATGGCGACGTATCACTTCGCTGGCAGTCTTTACCAGCGTGTTGAAGGCCGACACATCAAGAGGCTTGGGATTCTTCTTGTCGCGCCCCATGGTCCATGGGCCGACCAGAGCTGGTTCCGCCTGGCCGTCTTGGGTCATTGACACTGCCCAGCCATCGTCGTCTTCATTCTTGATGACGCGGGCTTCCCAGCCCTTGTGGTGCCAAAGGCGGTCTTCGAAGATGGATACGTCTTCTGGTTCGAGTTCTGCTGGCATGTCTGGACTTTTCCTGGAGCTATCAAGTCCAAAGTCTACTGTTTCTTTATACAGTTTGTGAGGCTGGGTTTATCTCAAGCTTGGGCGCTGTGGGCCATGCCTGCCCTGACCAGGTCGATGCGGAGGCCGGCATTGGGCAAGACCATCCAGGTTGAAAGCAGCGGCTGCATTCGAGCATCGAGTCAACCCAAAGCCACCATCAATTGACGAACCTCATTCGTCCATTTGGAGTGAGAGACTACAGTTCATGGCTATACACGATGAAACCGCTATGTTTGGCTAATTTGTCGTAGAGCGCTCGGCCGGCTTCATTGGTTGCTTGTGTTTGCCAATAGACGCGATTTGAGCCAGCCAGTATTGCTTGCTTATAGACGCTGCTGATCAGGGCCTTGCCAACTCCAAGCTGACGCCTTTTCGGGGCCGTGAAAAGATCCTGCAGATAGCAGACCGGACCAAGTCTCGTAGTACTACGGTGAAAAATGTAATGAGCTAGGCCAACCACTTCTCCTGCATCTTCAGCGACCAGCGCAAATACAGGTTCGATGGGATTGAAGAATCGCTCCCAGGTCTTTTGGGTAATTTCCTTCGCCAGCCCGGTAGCTCCGGACCTTCCATAGAAAGCGTTATAGCCATCCCAGAGCGAAAGCCAGGCTTCAAATTCATGTGGTTGGACTTCTCTTACTACTACAGTTGTTGCAGCGTTACTTTTAGACATGGGAAAGACTTTTCATAGTACGAGCCGTGAGTAAATTGAACGGTCTGCACCGAAGTGTAAGGTCTGCTCGTGGCCGCTAGGCCACCGTCCCGGCACGATCCAGGGCGGACATGCATGCACACATCAGCGTGCAACAATTCTCTGAGGCTGATGACCCTGGGCAACGATTCGCAGCCATGGCCAACGCGCTTGGTAAGACTCGGCCTTTTGTTGGAAAAGCTCACGATGCGGCGTCAATGGATTGAGTGCCAAAACTCCGTCATAGATCAGATCCAGGCTGTTCGGTGCATAGAGGCCGCCTGGGCGAAGACCCACGCAGGTAGCTGGGATCAGGAACCGGTCTATTCCCTCGCAAGAGCTTCGCAGTGCCTCATATGGGCGACCGAAATATGACTCGTACCACAGGTGAACCCGAGCTTGGTTCGTGACTTCAATCTTGATGCCAAGGTCGCGTAAAACGCGATCGGCATGTGCTTGCATCTTCTGCTCCGCACCGTCAGTGGTGCTCGATGGATCAAAGTAGAAGAGATCGTAGTCTTTGATGGAATCCTCTGGATTCCGCTGCGCCTGCAAATTCCAAACTGTCTGAAATAAGCAGCCTGCAACAAGCCAGCCGTCTGGAAGATTCAAATCATCCCAGCGTTCAAGAATCGTACGATTGTTGCTATTTTGGAGGACATCCGCAACGAAGCGCTCAGGCGTAGGCATCGGGACAGTCAATCCTTGGTGGAGCAAAAGTGAGAGGCAGGTTCGAGCCTATTTTGCTTCGGTTGCGAAAACCCGCTTCCGGCCAAAGGAAGCCTCTCGCTCCGGCTGGCTGCATGCCGGCAATCGGCAAAGGGCCTGGTGCTGCCGAAATACTGTGATGCCAATGGAAAACCGCCTGTGCGCTCCATGCACGCAGGCGGTTTCAGCTATCAAGGAGTATCTTCAGACTTCGCGCCCGGCCTGATGGCCTGAATGCATGGCGCCTTCGATATAGCCCAGATCCTGGCAGTCGCCGATACGGCGCACGGGAGTCCGGGTAAGGGATTGCAGCTGGTCGGCAACGGCGGAGTCGGCCTCGGCTCCAATGGCCAGCACCACGGAGTCGGCTGGCGTGCGGTATTCCTCGCCTTTTTTGTCCGTCCAGACGACTTCCTTGCGCTCGATGCGCGTGACGTTGGACTGCATCAGCAGCTTGCCGTGCTTCTTCACGGCGTCGTACACGCGCCAGCGGCGCACGATGGCCAGTTCGGTACCGGGATGGGTGCCAGGGTCCAGCACGGTGACTTCGCGGCCGCGATCGAGCAGGAACTCGGCCAGTTCCAGGCCGACCAGGCCTGCGCCGATGATGACCACGCGCTTGCCCAGGGGCATCCACAGCTTGGACAGGTTCTGGATCGCTGCCGTGCTGTCCGTCACCTTGAACATGCCGCCGGCCTTGAACAGCGCGCGCTCGGCCAGATTCAGCTTGGCCTTGGCAATTTCTTCGGCGCGATCGCCCGTCATCAGACGGCGCAGTTCGTCGCCGCTCCAGACATGGCTTTGCTGCGCGCCTTCGATGGCGGGCGCGGCACGCCTGGCGCCGGTGCCCACCAGAATTTCGTCAGGCTGCAGCTCGGCCAGCAGCCCGGCATCGACTGTGGTGTTCAAGCGCAGCTGGATGTTCGGGTGGTCCATCTGCCGCACCAGATAGTCGAGCAGGCGGCCGTTCTCGGGATAGGCCAGTGCGGCAAAGAACAGCGTGCCGCCCAGGCGGTCGCTTCGCTCGACCAGCGTCACGCGATGGCCGCGCAGGGCGGCGACGCGGGCGGCTTCCATACCCGAAGGGCCGCCACCGACGATCAGTACATGCTTGGGCTTTTCGGCAAAGGTGATGGTCTTGGTCGCCTCGTGGCCGGTCTGTGCGTTGACCGCGCACTTGATGCCCTTGTTGATGAAAATCTCGCTCACGCAGGCATAGCAATAAATGCAGGGGCGCACGCTCTGGGCGGCGTTGGCTTGCAGTTTGTTGGCCAGGTCGGGGTCGGCCAGCAGCTTGCGGCCCATGGCCACAAAGTCAATCTCGCCATTGCTGATGGCGGCGGCGGCGGCATCCAGCTCCCAGCGGCCGGCCGAGATGATGGGAATGCCGACGGCCTTTTTGATGCCGGTGGCAAATTCGCGATAGGCATTCTGCTTTTGCGGAATCGGTGCATCGGTGAAGGCCGTGCCTGTGGGCAGGCGCGCATAGGCCGAGACGTTGATGGCATCCACGCCCAGCTCTTCGCAGAGCTTGGCGGTCTTGAGCGCCTCGTCCATGGTGATGCCGCCGGGCGTGTGCATTTCTTCTGCGTCGATGCGGACCCAGATGGGGAAGTCAGCGCCCACGCGCTCGCGCACGGCAGTCAGCACCTCGCGCAGCAGGCGGCTGCGGTTTTCATAGCTGCCGCCGTATTCATCGCTGCGGCTGTTGAAAAAGGGAGAGAGGAAGTTGGCGATCATGTAGTTGTGCGCGCAGTGCACTTCCACAGCATCGAAGTTGGCCTGCTTGGCGCGCAGGGCGGCCGCAGCAAACCATTCCACCATCTGTGCAATATCGGCCTTGTCCATCACGCGGTAGCGGTCGGGGTAGGGGCTAACCCCCACAAAGGTCGAGAACTCCTTGGGCGTGACGGTGCGCATGGCTTCGGCCACAGGGCCGTCGGGCGGAATCGAGGACACCCACATCTCGCGCCCGTGGGTGCGGTCATTGGCAGCGACCTTGCCGCTGTGATTGATCTGGATGGCGACTTTGCCGCCGTGCGAGTGAACGCGGCGCGTGACTTCCGCCAGGCCGGGGATGAAGCTGTCATTGGAGATGCCCAGCTGGTGCGGCTCGCTGGTGCCGGTGGGCCAGGAGATGGCGGCCGTGCCCATGATGATGAGGCCGGTGCCGCCCTTGGCACGCTCTTCGTAATAGTCCTGGGCGCGTTCGCCGCAGATACCGTCGATGCCGCCGTAGTTCTCGCCCATGGGGGCCATGATGATGCGGTTCTTCAGCTCCATGGTGCCGATACGGCCCGGCTCCAGCATTGATGCGTGGGGATTGCTCATTTTGTTTCGCTGTCTCCTATAGTTTTCGGCCGAGTTCGGCCCCTTCTTCGATGGCGCGCGCTGCATCAATTTTGTGAGCATTGCGCGCGCCCCCAATCACAGTGTGCGCAATGTTTTGTGCTTGAAGCCTTGATGACCAGGGGTCATGTGATTCCTGGCCGGCGCAGACCACGATGTTGTCCACGCTCAGGCAGCGCTGCTCTCCGCGTATGCGCAGGTGCAGGCCGTTGTCGTCGATATGGATGTACTCCACATCGTTGAACATGCGTGCGCTCTTGTTCTTGAGCCGGGTGCGGCGAATCCAGCCCGTGGTGGTGGGCAGGCTGCTGCCCATGGCGGCCTTGCTGCGCTGAAGCAGCCAGATCTGACGTGGCGAATCGGCTTTCTTGCTGGCCTTGATGCCGCCGCGCAGCTCGCGTTCGGGATCGATGCCCCATTCGCGGTCAAAGGCGGCCACGCTGCCGTCGTCGGACTTGTGATGGGCCAGCAGCTCGGCCATGTCAAAGCCCAGAGGCCCTGCGCCCACGATGGCCACGCGTTCGCCGACAAAGCGGGGGCTGCGCAAGGCCTCGATATAGTCCACCACCTTGGAGCTGTTCTCGCCCTCGATGCCGCTGCGTCGCGGTGTCACTCCCGTGGCCACGACCACATGATCAAATCCGCTCAGGGTGTCGATGTCCGGTGTGGTGTTGAGCCGCAGCTCTATGCCCAGGCGCTGGATTTCATGCTCGAAATAGCGCAGCGTCTCGCCCAGCTCCTGCTTGCCGGGCACTTTCTGCGCCAGAAAGAACTGGCCGCCGACGCGGATGCCGGGCTCGAACAGCGTCACCTTGTGGCCTCGGTCGGCCGCCTCGCGCGCGCAGGCCAGTCCTGCAGGTCCGGCACCGAGTACGGCGATCTTGCGCGGAACTGCGGCTTTTTCCTGCGGCCATTCCCATTCGCGGCAGGCTCTGGGGTTGACCAGGCAGCTGACCTGCTGGCGCGTGAAGATGCGATCCAGACAGGACTGATTGCAGGCAATGCAGGTGTTGATGGCGCTGCTCTGGCCCGCCTGCGCCTTGCGCACAAAGGCCGGGTCGGCCAGAAAGGGGCGAGCCATGGCCACCATGTCGGCATGACCCTGGGCAATCAGGTCATCGGCCACTTCGGGGGTGTTGATGCGGTTGCTGGCCGCCACGGGGACACTGACTGCCTGCCTGAGTTGCTCGGCAGCCCAGCTGAATGCAGCGCGCGGCACCATCATGGCGATGGTGGGAATGCGCGCCTCATGCCAGCCCACGCTGGTGTTGAACAGGTTCACGCCAGCGGCTTCCAGCTGGCGGGCCAGGTCCAGCACTTCCTTCCAGTGGCTGCCATGCTCGACCAGGTCCATCAGAGACAGGCGAAAGCTGATGACGAAGTTCTCGGGCACAGCCGCGCGTATGCCCTGCACGATGCGCAGCGCAAAGCGGCTGCGGCCGGCGGCATCGCCGCCCCATTCGTCGGTGCGGAAGTTGGTCAGCGGCGCCAGAAACTGGTTGATCAGATAGCCCTCGCCGCCCATGACTTCCACGCCGTCATAGCCGGCTTCGCGGGCCAGGCAGGCGCAGCGCACATAGTCGGCAATGATCTGCTCGATCTGGGTCGCGCTGAGTTCGCGCGAGCTGCGGTTGCTGAGCCTGGACAGCACGCTGCTGGGCGAGACGCCGCCGCTGCCGTGGTCGTAGCGGCCCACATGCAGTACCTGCATGAGGATATGGCTGCCTTCGGCATGCACGGCGTCGGTGATGAGGCGGTGCCGGGCCGCCTGCTCGGGCGTGCACAGCGTCGAGAACTCGGCATGCTCGGGCATGCCCAGCGCCCACTCGTTGACGCCGAAGCCGCCGGTGACGATGAGCTGCAGCCCTTCCCGGGCACGCTCGGTATAGAAGAGGGCTAGCTTCTCGAAACCCTGCGCCTGATCCTCCAGCCCGGTATGCATGGAGCCCATCAGAATCCGGTTCTTCAGGGTGATGTGGCCAATGGTGATGGGCTGGAAGAGATGGGGGTACATGGCTGGTTTCCTCACACGCAAACGTTGCGCCAGTGTAGGAAGGGCCACGGTAAATTTTCCCTAGGGGAATTACATCGTCCGTTTGCATGTAGTCTGGTTGTTCATGATGGGCTTTGATGTGCGCCATCACCACCCAGACAAAAGGAGACAAGACATGTCCATCATCGTGATGAGCGGCTGCGCCACCGGCATTGGTGCCGCTACGCGCAAGGTCCTGGAAGCGGCCGGTCACCAGATCGTAGGCATCGATATACGCGATGCGGAAGTGATTGCCGATCTCTCGACGGCCGAAGGTCGAAAGCAGGCGATTGCCGATGTACTGGCGAAGTGCAGCAAGGGCATGGACGGCCTGGTGCTGTGCGCCGGCCTGGGACCGCAGACCAAGGTGCTTGGCAATGTGGTTTCGGTCAATTATTTTGGCGCGACCGAGCTGCTGGATGCCTTTCTGCCAGAGCTGAAAAAAGGCCATCAGCCCGCAGCCGTCGTCATCTCGTCCGTGGCTTCCGCTCATCTGGCTTTTGACAAGAACCCACTGGCACCGGCACTGGAGGCCGGCGAGGAAGCCAAGGCCCGCGCCATTGTCGAACAAGCGGGAGAGCAGGGCGGCAATCTGGCCTATGCGGGCAGCAAGAATGCCTTGACGGTGGCTGTGCGCAAACGCACCGCAGCCTGGGGCCAGGCCGGCGTGCGTCTGAATACCATCGCCCCCGGCGCGACCGAGACTCCCTTGCTGCAGGCGGGCCTGCAGGATCCTCGCTATGGCGAATCCATTGCCAAGTTCGTGCCTCCCATGGGCCGCCGAGCCGAGCCGTCCGAGATGGCGTCGGTCATCGCCTTTTTGATGAGCCCGGCCGCAAGCTATGTGCATGGCGCGCAGATCGTCATTGATGGCGGCATTGATGCTGTGATGCGTCCGACACAGTTCTGACATCTCCTGAGGCGCTTTGCCTTGGTGCTCCTGCGCCTTTCCTCTCTCTGCAGGAGGGCAACGACGGCCTCGCCGCAAGGCGGTTTTTTTGCTTGCTGCCCCCGTTTGGGCATTGCCGGTTTTCAACGGCACTTGCTAAAAGGATGATTTGAGATGAATACCCCAGAACATATGACAGCCGTGGTGCAGCGCTATGTGGCTGCGCTCAATGCCGGCGATCTGGACGGCATCGTCGCGCTGTTTGCCGATGACGCCACAGTGGAGGACCCCGTGGGCTCCGAGCCCCGGCGTGGCAGTGCGGCGATTCGCGCGTTCTACGCCAACTCTCTCAAGCTGCCTTTGGCAGTGGAGCTGACGCAGGAGGTGCGCGCGGTCGCCGACGAAGCGGCCTTCGCCTTCACCGTCGGCTTCGAACACCAGGGCCGCAAGACCGTGATTGCGCCCATCGATCACTTTCGCTTCAATGGCGCGGGCAAGGTGGTGAGCATGCGCGCCTTGTTTGGCGAGAAGAATATTCACGCCGCCGTCTGATGAGAGTCAGGCACTTGACTGCTTCTGATATGGAAGCTGTCTTCGCCTGATTTAAAAGGATTGCAAGACTCTTTGAATCTGAAATCCATTGATATACAGCGGGAGATGCTATTGATTTTATTGTTCAAGGCGGTGCAGCGAATGCCCCCAGCCTGAGCCGGCTTACAGATGGAAGTGCCCGGCTGCCTCGGGCTGGTAGAGCACTTTCTCGATCCGGATATGGCAGGTGCGATCGAGAATCCGCCAGTCGATGCGGTCCCCTTCCCGACAGCCCAGAATGGCCGTGCCCACGCCCGAGAAGACCGAGAGCCTTCCGGCACTGTCATCGGCATCCTCTGGGTAGACCAGGGCCACTTCGACGGCCTCCTCATCGAGGCGCAGCAAGGCTCTGGAGTTCATCGTGACCACATTGCGCTGCACCTGCCGCGCATCGACCACGCAGGCGCGCTCGATTTCATGCTCCAGATCGGCCGCTTGCGACTCCCATTCCAGGGCGAGCAGATCTCTGAGGCGTGCCTGATCCACGGCGGTGATGCAAATGCCGCCCGCCGCTCCCGGCAGCCCGGCGCGCAAGCGCTGGAGGTAGCGCTGCGCCGTCATCGCATAGGACTTGAGTGCAGGCGTTTCACTCTCCAGCACAAAGCCGTTGTGCGCAAAGGCTTTGAGCGAGCGCGTGTTGTCGGCATGGATCCTCGCAATCAGTCTTTCGGCACGCATGTCGAAAAAGGCCAGCTTCATGCCCTCGTGCAAGGCGCTGGCGCCGAGCTTGCGCCCCCAGTTGTCGCGCTTGCCGATGACCAGCACGATTTCGCAGTCCGGTCCATTGCGGATCAGGCGCACGAAGCCCACGGGCAGGTCGTCGCGGTCGTAGGCCATGAAGAAGCGGCCGCCCTGATTGAAGAGATGGGTGAGTATGGGCAGCTGAACCCGGTCGATGAGCTGCTCTATGTGACGCGAGACATGGCGCGAATCGCTGAGGTGGCGCACGACGTCTTCGTCGCTCAGCCAGTCCATCAGATTCAGTGCATTGGCCCGCGTGATTTCCGGGCACAGGGATATGAAAGGCTTGCTCATCTTCAACACCGTCGGTTGCAAGAATGAAAGCCTTTCATGGCCACGGCGCGGGCCATGACGGTTCTTTCGACACAGTCGCCGATTCTAGGCAAGCAGATTCTGCTGCGCAGGCGCAGCGCTGATCTCGCATCTCTTTGCTCGGTCTATGGCAAGCCAGCGGTGTGGCGTGCGGTGCTTGCCCCGAAGCCGGAGAAGCCATGGCGCCGGCGCTGCAACACAGCGGCTGTCGATGCTCTGTATTCAGAAGCTGCTTGCGCTTGACTGCATTCGAACTTCGAATGCTTTATGGTCATGATCAATAAAAGACAGGCGCAAGATGCTCTTATTTGGATAGCATTTGAAGCGCTGAATATTACGATCCGTGCCGGGTCGACGCGCGTAGTCCAGCCAGGCCGGCCATTCAGGGATTGGCGTATTTCAGATGGATGATCGGGTAGGCGCGGCCTTGTCCGTCATGCGGGGAGCGGCCCGTGCGCTTGAAGCCCAGGCGTTCGTAAAAGCCCACTGCCTGAGCGTTGTGCTCGTTCACATCGGTGCTCATCTCGGGATGCAGTGCCAGGCCGTGGCGCACCAGCGCCGCACCGAGGCCCCGGTGTCTGAAAGCGGGGTCCACAAACAGCGCTTCCATATGGCCCTGGTCCATGAGCATGAAGGCCAGGGGATAGTCCTGCTCGTCGACGGCGAACCACAGCGGGGCGTCTGGCAGAAAGCCGCACACCATCTCATCAATCTCGGAGCGATCCTGCGGGCTCAGAAAGTCATGCGTGGCATCAACGGCATGGCGCCAGATCTCTATCGCTCGTGCCCCTTCGTCGGGGCGGGAAGCTCGAATGGAAGTCATCGCCGAATTATGCATATGCACCATGCTTGCCCCGGGGACTGGCATCAAGAGCGGTCCATGCCTGTCAGATGGGGCGCCAGTACCTCGGTGATCCAGTTCAGGAAGGCGGTGACCCGTGGCGCGATATGCCTGCGATGCGGGTAGAGCAGGGACACCGGCATGGGCGCCGCCCTGAAGTCGCGCATGACCTCGACCAGCAGGCCCTGATCCAGCAGATGGCGCGCACCCCGGACGGGTGCCTGAATCATGCCAAGACCGGCAAGACAGGCGGCCTGATAGGCATCCGTGCCGTTGACCACCAGGGCGCTGCGCACGGGATGTAGAGCGATCTCCTTGCCGCGCTGGTACTCCCAGCCCGCGCCATGCCGCCCGAGCTGGTTCGCATAGTGAATGATGCGGTGCCGTGACAGATCGGCCAGTGTTACGGGCGTGCCGTGGCGCTCCAGATAGGCGGGACTGGCCAGATTGCACATCTCCATTGCACCGATGGTGCGGGCGATCAGGTCGGTATCTGCCAGCGGGCCGATGCGCACCACGCAGTCAAAGCCTTCCTGCACCACATCCACGCGGCGGTCGCTGGTGCTGATGCCTACTTCCAGCAAAGGGTGGGCCGAGAGGAATTCGGGCAGTTTCGGAATGACGACATCCCGGGCCAGAGAGTTGGGCATATCGATGCGCAGACTGCCTCGCAGCCCGCTGGCGGCAGGCTGGAACATGGCTTGCAGCTGTTCCAGGTCGGCCATGAGTTCCTTGCTGCGCTCAAGGAACTGCTCGCCATCGGCGCTCAGCCGGACATGCCGCGTGGTGCGTTGCAGCAGACGGGTTCCCAGCTGCTTTTCCAGCTGCTGTACCACGGTAGACACACGGCTTTTGGTCAGCCCGAGCTGCTCTGCGGCCTGGGTGAAGCTGGAGAGTTCGGCAACGCGGGTGAACACATGAAGCGCATTGAAATCCATGGCTTTATTGTATTTTCAAAGTGAACAGTGCGATCTTTTTCAAAGTGTTTATTCATGAATGGAGAACACCTAAAGTCCTGGCTTGTTGACATCCTCCATGAGACCGACATGCAAGTATCTGCACCCCGTATCGCATTGATCACCGGCGCAAGCCGTGGCCTGGGCCGTAGCGAAGCCCTCAAGCTGGCCGAGCTCGGCGTTCAGCTGATCATCACTTACAAGGACAGCGAAAGCGATGCGCAGGAGCTGGTATCCCGCATCGAGGCACAGGGCAGTCGCGCCGTGGCGCTGCGCCTGGACGTTGGTGAAAGCAAGAGCTTTGCCGCATTTGCCGACAGCGTCAGGCGCGTGCTGGCCGATACCTGGCAGCGCGAACAGTTGGACTATCTGGTGAACAATGCCGGTATCGGCCTGGTGGCGCCGTTTGCCGAAACCACGGAAGAGCAGTTCGATCTGCTCGTCGATATTCACCTCAAGGGCACGTTCTTTCTGACGCAGAAACTGCTGCCCCTGATCCGGGACGGCGGACACATCATCAATACCTCGTCCGGGCTGGCACGCTTCAGCCTCCCCGGCTACGCCGCCTATGCGGTGATGAAGGGCGGCATTGAGGTGATGACGCGCTATCTGGCCAAGGAGCTTGGCGCACGCGGCATCGCCGTGAACACCATTGCACCCGGCGCCATAGAGACTGATTTCGGTGGCGGCGTGGTGCGCGACAACGCGCAGCTCAACGCCCATATCAGTGGCCTGACCGCCATGGGCCGGGCGGGGCGCCCCGACGATGTGGGTGCCGCGGTTGCCGCATTGCTTGCCGATGGCAACAACTGGGTCACGGGCCAGCGCATTGAAGTGTCTGGTGGCATGATGCTCTGAGCGTATGCCAGGCAACTCCATTCGGAGCGCGGCCTTGCCCGGCAGCGCCGGGGCGGTCAAGGCATATGGGATGCATGCAGACACGCAGCGGCAGATATTCGATGCCTGCGGACCAGGTGTTGGGGATAGAGGATTTGGAGACTGAGTCGTGCCCGAGAACTATCTGGGAAGCTGTTTATGTGCAAGAGTCGGCTATCGGCTGCTGTCGCCGCCCAGGGCCGTGACCCACTGCCATTGCAGGCAGTGCCACAAAAGCCATGGCTCCGCGTTCGCGAGCTATGGCGCCGTGCCGCGCAAGGATTTGTGCATAGTCTCCGGGCAAAGCGACATCAAATCCTATGCATCGTCGGCTTCCGTGCACAGGCAGTTTTGCCAGCACTGCGGTTCATCCCTGTTCTGGTCCAGACAGGCCGGTGACTGGGCCGACTGGATATGTATCGCACTGGGCACGCTGGACTCGCCTTTTTCGGCGCTCAAGCAAAAGCATGCGCATCTGGAGTCGCAGCCTTTGTGGTCAAGCTTTGCCGGTGGCTGCATGCGCAATGACTGAGGGCCGCCTTAGCCCCTCGGGCTGCTGCACCGGCCTCGTGCAAGGCGATGTTGATGCGTTCACTCCCCCTTGAACACCGGCTGGCGTTTCTCAATAAACGCATTCATGCCTTCCTTCTGGTCGCGGGTCGCAAACAGGATCTGGTTGGCCTTGCGCTCCAGCATCAGGGCGGCATCGAGCGACGCGTCCATGCCGGCAATCACCACTTCCTTGATCTGCTCCACGGCCAGTGGCGGCATATTGGCAATCAGTTTTGCCATTTTCAGCGCCTCAGGGATTACCTGATCGTCTGCACAGACTAGGCTGACCAGACCCATGGCATAGGCTTCGTCGGCGCTGACGGGCTTGCCGGTCAGCAGAATGCGCATGGCCTGGAACTTGCCCACGGCGCGCACCAGCCGCTGGGTGCCGCCGATACCGGGCATGATGCCGATGCGAATCTCGGGCTGTGCAAAGCTTGCCCCTTGCCCGGCAATGATGATGTCGCAATGCATGGCCAGCTCGGCCCCGCCGCCAAAGGCATAGCCGCAGACCGCTGCAATGATGGGTTTGGGGCACTTCTCAATGGGGGCCCAGACGCGCTCGGTGTGGCGCTTCATGATCTCTATGGGGCCGCAGGAGTCCATGCTCTTGATGTCCCCGCCTGCCGCAAATACCTTGTCGCCGCCGGTCAGAACGATGCAGCGCACGCTGGCGTCTGCGCTCAGCTCAGCGAAGGTTCTGGACAGCGCAGCCTGCAGAGAAAGACTCAGCGCATTCGTTGCCTCGGGGCGGTTGAGCTGAACGATGGCCACGCCATGGTCCTGATGCCGAACCAGTAGCTCTCGCTGCGCGGTGTCCATGTTTTCAATAGCGGAAAGCGATGCCGACATAAGGATTCCCTGGGAGTTGAACAGGGACGATGGTCGTTTTCAAGGGATGGACCAACATCGTCCTTTTGGACGTATCTGCTGCCGGTGCCGAAACCTAAATTGGCAGGCATGGATACGAACAAAAGCTTTCAAGACAAGGTAGTGCTGGTCACTGGCGGCACCAAGGGCATCGGCAAGGGCATTGCCCAGGCGTTTCTCGCGGCAGGTGCCACGGTGGTGGTGTGCGGCCGTCAGCAACCTGAAGCGTTGCCAAGCATCAATGGCAGCAGCGCAGACTTCGTTGCATGCGATGTGCGCGAGGCCCAGGCCGTCAAGGACATGGTCGATGAGGTGCAGCGCCGCCATGGCCGTCTGGACGTTCTCGTCAACAACGCCGGTGGCGCTCCCCATGTGGATGCCGCCACGGTGTCGCCGCGCTTTCACGAAAGCGTGCTGCGCCTGAATCTGTTCTCGACCCTGCATGCCTCGCAGGCCGCCAATGCCGTGATGCAGCAGCAGGACGGCGGTGGCGTGATTGTCTGCATCGGCAGCATCAGCGCGCTGCGTCCTTCCCCCGGTACGGCAGCCTACGGCGCGGCCAAGGCGGCGGTGCTGAGCCTGGTCAGTTCTCTGGCCGTGGAGTGGGCGCCTAAGGTGCGTGTGGTGGCAGTCAGCCCCGGCCTGGTGCGCACCGAGCAGTCACACCTGCATTTCGGGGATGAGGCTGGAATTGCCTCTGTCGCCGGGACCATTCCTGCGGGTCGCCTGGCCGAGCCGCAGGACATTGCCAATGCCTGTCTGTATGTGGCTTCCGAAAACGCTTCTTACATGAGCGGCACCAATCTGCTGCTGCATGGCGGTGGTGAGCGCCCCGCATTTCTGAGCGCATCGAACTCGGAATCCGTGCAACAAAAACACTGAATTTCAAAGGAGACAATCTTGACCGATCAAGACTGGATGGCAGGGGTCCGCGCATACGTGGGCAAGCAATACGGGCGTGTCTATGCCTGGGACAAAGTCAACAGCCCCATGATTCGTCAGTGGAGCGAGCTGATGGGGGTGGCCGTAAAGACCAACAAGGATGGCAAGACCATTGCACCTCCCGCGATGCTGCAGGTCTGGTGCATGGAAGGGCCGGTGCAGAACAACTACCCGCCAGGCTCCACGACAGAGAATCCTTATGAAGTTCTGAAGCTGATCGAAGCGCACGACTTTCCTTCCACCGTGGCGGTGAATTCCGAGCTGAGCTTCGAGCGCGATGTGCTCGAAGGTGAAGACCTGTACTACACGACACGCCTGGAAGCCATCAGCGAAGAGAAGACCACGGCCCTGGGCACGGGTTACTTTGTCACGCAGATCATGGAGTACTTCTCGATCAAGGCAGCGAACGGCGAAGACGAGAAGGTCGGCCAGTTGATGTTCCGCGTCTTCAAGTTCCGCCCCGCCAATGCGCAAAAGGCCGATCCCGCGCAGGCTGCCGCCCCGAAGATCAAGCGACCCGCACCAGGCGTGAGCGATGACAACCGTTTCTTCTGGGAAGGCCTGAAGGAAGGCAAGCTCTTGATTCAGCGCTGCAAGAGCTGCGGCGATCTGCACCATCCACCGGGTCCCGTCTGCCCCAAGTGCCATTCGTTCGACTGGGACACGGTGGAGGCCAGCGGCAAGGGCACGGTGTACTCGTTCGTGGTCATGCACTACCCCGAAGTACCGCCTTTCGATCACCCCAATCCCATCGGTCTGGTGGAGTTGCAGGAGGGCGTGCGTCTGATTGCCCAGCTGGTCGGCGTCAAGCCCGGCGAGGTGCAGATCGGTCAGAAGGTGCGGGTTGAGTTCAACACCTTCGACGGTGATCTGACTCTGGCCCAGTTCCGTCCCGTGGGCTGATGCGAGGAGACCGTCATGGACTTTCAACTCAGTGAAGACCAACGTGCATTCGCAGACATGGCGCAAAGCCTGTTTGCAGACTATTGCACCGACGACAAGCTGCGCGAGCACGATGCCTCGGGCCAGCCTTTCATGCAGGATCTGTGGCAGCAGTGCGTGGCTGCGGGCCTGCACAGCATCCTGGTGCCGGAAGCTGCAGGCGGCCTGGGTCTGGGAATGAGCGAGATGCTGGCTGTGCTGGAGCAGCAAGGCCGTGCGCTGGCGCAGGTTCCGCTGTGGCAGCAGCAGGTCGCTGCGGCCGCGATTGCCAGGTTTGCCGAGGGACAGGACGCAATCGTTCAGTCAACCATGAAGGGCGAGTTGCTGGCTCTGTCCCTGCAGGCAGCCGTGGCTACACGCGGGCCGGCGCTTGAGCTGCAGGGGGAGCGACTCAAAGGCCAGCTGCAAGCCGTGCCACTGGGCGAACAGGCCAGGGTGGCTCTGGTGGCCGCGGCGGCGGGCGATGAGATCAAGCTGGTGCTGGTGAGCCTGCAGGCGGATGGTGTCAGCCGCGTGGCCGGCATGCGCGAAGACTACTGTGCGGTGGCCGACATCAGCTTTCGCAACACGCCGGTGCTGGCCGTGCTGGGCGGCCGTGCGCTGGACTGGGTCAACGAAATGGCAATCGCCTGCCTGGCCAGCCTGCAGCAGGGCGTGACACAGGAGCAGCTGCGTCGCACCGTGGAGTATGTGAGCGAGCGCAAGCAGTTCGACCGTCCCATCGGTACTTTCCAGCTGGTACAGGGCCAGATGGCCGACGGCTACATCCTCATGCAGGCCCAGCGCGGCGCGCTGAGCCAGCTGGTCTGGCGTCTGGATGCCGGCCTGCCCTGCGTGCCGCAGGCCCACGCGGTGCGCGCCCAGTCCAACGAGCTGGGCCTGAAGGTGGGCCGCGTTGCACAGCATGTGCATGGCGGCATGGGCGTGGATGTGACCTATCACATTCACCGCTTCATGTTCTGGTGTCGTGCACTGGCTGCCGAGCTCGGCAGCGCCGAGCAGCACCTGCAAGCGCTGGGCCAGTGGCTCGCAGACAACGACACGCTCGGCTGGAAGTACGACCTGCCCGAAGACCGCTAAGGAGACAACAACATGGCAAACCAATCTATTCGCTTCGAGTCGGTGAACGTGGGCGACGAACTGCAGCCCGTCAGCGTGCCCATCACCGTGCCGCTGATTGCCGGCGGCGCCATCGCCACACGTGACTATTTCCCCGGACATCATGACCGCGACGCCGCGCGAGAGCTGGGCTCGCCCCATATCTTCATGAACATCCTGACCACCAACGGTCTGGTGCAGAGCTTTGTCGAGAGCTGGGCTGGCGACGAGGCGCGCCTCATGGATCTGAAGATTCGCCTGGGGGCTCCCAATTACCCCGGCGACACCATGAAGTTCACGGGCTCCGTGACCGAGAAGAACGAGGCCACGCGCAGCGTTCAGATCATGCTCAAGGGCAGCAATTCCATGGGCTCTCACGTCAGCGGCACCGTACAAGTGGCCCTGGCCTAAGAACAACAAGCGGAGACATTCCTGTGAACGATATGAATATTTCCGGTCGCGCCGCCATTGTGGGTCTGGGTGCAACAGAATTTTCCAAGAACTCGGGCCGTACCGAGCTGCGTCTGGCCATGGAAGCCACGCTGGCTGCGCTGAGCGATGCCGGCATCGACCCCAAGGAGGTGGACGGCTTTTCCTCGTACTCCGTTGACAAGGTCCCCGAGTATGAAATCGCCCGCCTGCTCGGGGCTCGCAATGTGAGCTTTTTCTCGCAGGTTCCGCATGGTGGTGGCGCGGCCTGCGGCCCCGTGCTGCATGCGGCCATGGCCGTGGCCACGGGCATTGCCAAGACCGTCGTGGTCTACCGCGCCATGAATGAGCGCAGCTGGTACCGCTTTGGCACCGGTAGCTATGGTTTTGGTAGCGCGCCATTCTTTGACAATGTGAACTATGGCTGGTACATGCCCCACGGCTTTCACACGCCGGCATCCTGGGTGGGCATGTTTGCCCGCCGCTATATGCATGCCTTCGGTGCGACCAGCGAGGACTTCGGCCGTGTGGCCGTGGCCGTGCGCGACTTTGCCGCCACCAATCCCAACGCATTCTTCTACGGCAAGCCCATCACACTGGAGGAGCACCAGGCCAGCCGCTGGATCTGCGAGCCGCTGCACCTGCTGGACTGCTGTCAGGAGTCCGACGGGGCCGTGGCCATGGTCATCACATCGAGCGACCGTGCCCGTGAGATGAAGGCCAAGCCGGTCTACATCAAGGCGGCGGCCCAGGGCATCTCTGACGGTCAGCAGTCCATGACCTCGTTCTACCGCGAGGACATCACCGGCCTGCCTGAAATGGGGCATGTCGCCAGCCAGCTGTGGCAGCAAAGCCGCCTGACTCCCAAGGATGTGCAAAGCGCAGTGCTGTACGACCATTTTTCGCCCTTTGTGCTGCCTCAGCTCGAGGAGTTCGGTTTCGTCAAGCGCGGCGAGGCCAAGGATTTCATTCGCTCCGGCGAGCATGCACGCGGCGGCTCCATGCCCATCAACACCCATGGCGGCCAGCTGGGCGAAGCCTATATCCATGGCATGAACGGCATTGCCGAAGCCGTGCGCCAGATCCGCGGCAGCTCCGTCAATCAGGTCAAGGACGTGCACAACATGGTGGTGACCGCCGGTACCGGCGTGCCCACCAGCGGCCTGATTCTGGGCGACGAGGCCTGATGGCAAGGGAGACATTCATGTTCATTGACCTGACTCCCGAGCAGCATGCGCTGCGCCTGAAGTGCCGTGACTACTTTCAGGCGTTGATGACGCCCGAGCTCAAGGCCCGCATGCGCGGTGCCGAGGGCGGCGACGAATACCGCGAACTGATCCGCAAGATGGGGCGCGACGGCTGGCTGGCCATAGGCTGGCCCAAGGAATTCGGCGGCCAGGGCCTGTCGGCCACCGAGCAGCTGATCTTCTTTGAAGAAGCCAATATTGCCGGAGCGCCCCTGCCTTTCGTCACCATCAGCACCGTCGGCCCCGCGCTGATGGAGCATGGCACCGAGGCGCAGAAGCAGGAGTTTCTGCCCGGCATGGCCAGCGGCGACATCATTTTCGCCATTGGCTACTCCGAGCCCGGTGCTGGCTCCGACCTCGCCATGCTCAAGACACAGGCTCAGCTGCAGGGCGATCTTCAGACCGGGCATTTCGTGGTCAACGGCCAGAAGCTGTGGACTTCGGGCATCGAATCTGCCGACTATGTGTGGCTGGCCGCACGTACCAACCAGGAACTGGCTCGCCACAAGGGTATTTCCATCATGGTGGTGGATACCAGGGACAAGGGCTTTTCGCATACGCTGATTCAGACCGTGGGCAACTACACGGCAGCCACGTACTTCGACAACGTTGAAGTGCCGGCAGCACGTTTGATCGGCGAGCTCAATGGGGGCTGGAAGCTGATCACTGCACAGCTCAACCACGAGCGCCTGGGTCTGGGGGCCTGGTCGGACAAGGTGTTTGCTCCCTTCGTCAAGGTGCTGCAATGGGCCAAGGCCAAGGATGAGCAGGGCCGTCGCGCTGTCGATCAGGCCTGGGTGCGACGCAGTCTTGCGGAGTGCTATGCCCGCCTTGAAGCCATGCGACTGACCAACTTCCGCATCGCGGCCAGTCTGGAAGCCGGTGCCATGGACGTGAGCCTGGCATCTGCCACCAAGGTCTATGGCTCGGAAGGCGTGGTCGAGGTGCTGCATCGATTGATGGACATCGTGGGCAGCAGCGCTCTGGTGCGTGGTGGCTCGGCGGCTTCCTATCTGATGGGCGAGCTGGAGTATGAGCTGCGCGCCTCCACCATCAACACCTTCGGTGGCGGCACGAACGAGATTCAGCGCGAGCTGATTGCCCAGTTCGGACTCGGCATGCCGCGCCCCCAGCGCTGATCGAAGACATCTCACACATAACAAATACCAAGGAGACATGTGATGAGCGACACGACTGTGGTGTCGCGCGAGCAGACCCAGCTCAAGCTGGATCGTCGCGCGCCCATTGCGGCCAAGTACCTGGCCGATACGCCCTACACCATGGCTGATCGTCTGGAGGACTGTGCGCGAGATTTCGGCGAGCGCATTTTTCTGATCGAAGGCGATGTGCGCTACACCTATGCGCAATTCAACCAGCGCGCCAATCAAGTGGCACGTGCGTTGCACGAGCAGGGTGTGAGAAAGGGCGATGTGGTGGCCATGGCCATCGAGAATCGCCCAGCCTTTTTCTTTGCCTGGTTTGGCGTGGCCAAGCTGGGTGCCGTGGTGGCCTTCATCAACACCCATGTGATGGGCAAGCCTCTGACGCATGCACTGGAGGTGACCAACGCCAGCCATGTGATCGTGGGCGAGGAGTGTGCAGAGCGCTTTGCGCAGACCGAAGGGCTGAATACCGCGCTGAGCTACTGGCACTGGCCGGATGAGGACAGGCCCGCGGCAGCGGAAGTCCTGTCGCAATTCGGACCGGATCTGCAGGCACTGGCCATGAGCCAGGACGGCTCCCCCGTACCGCTTGCATGGCGCGAGGGCGTGGTGGCCGGCGATACGGCGCAGTACATATTCACCTCCGGCACCACCGGCCTGCCCAAGGCCGCGGTCATCAGCCATGCACGCTGGCTGATGGCGGGGGACTCCATGCAGCTGCTGTGGGAGATCACCCAGGATGACTGCTTCTACTGCTTTTTGCCGCTCTACCACGGCGCGGCTTCCATGTCGCTGACGGCAACCGCCATGGCTGCAGGAGCGCGCATCGTGGTGCGCCGCAAGTTCAGCCGCAGCGAGTTCTGGCGCGATATCCGCGCACATGGCATTACCTTTTGCCAGTATGTGGGGGAGATCTGCCGCTTCCTGCTCAGCGTGCCCGCGACGGACTGCGACCGGGAGCACAGCTTGCGCAAGATGGCCGGAACCGGTCTCACGCCGGAGATCTGGCAGCAATGGACATCGCGCTTTGGCGCCGTATTCCAGATCTATGAAGGCTGGGGAGGCACGGAGTCCAACACCAATACCATCAATCTGGACAATCGCATCGGCTCCTGCGGCCGCGTTCCCTTCTGGGAAAAAACCAATTTGCGCCTGGTTCGCTACGACCAGGAAAAAGGCGATTACATCCGAGATGAAAACGGCTTCTTGCAATTGGCCGGCGTGAACGAGCCCGGCGAGGCCATCGGCATGGTCATCCAGTATCCCGGTGTGGTTGCTGGGCGCTTTGAAGGCTATACCAGCGAGGAGGCCTCCGAAAAGAAGCTGCTGCGCAATGTCTTCCAGCAGGGCGATGTGTGGTGGACATCGGGCGACCTGCTGCGCTGCGACGAAGACGGCTACTGCTGGTTTGTGGACCGTATCGGCGATACCTTCCGCTGGAAGAGCGAGAACGTCTCGACCATGGAAGTCAGCGACGCACTCGGAGACTACCTGGGGCTGGATGCGATTACCGTCTATGGTGTGCAGGTTCCCGGTCACGGTGGCCGTGCGGGCATGGCAGCGTTGGTGATGCATGAGGGAGCCCAATTCGATCCCAAGGCCTTCTGGAAGATGGCCATCGCTCGTCTGCCGCGCTATGCGGCACCACTGTTCGTGCGTCTGATGGATACGCCGGACATGACCGGCAACTACAAGCTGCGCAAGGTGGATCTGCAAAAGCAGGGCTATGACAGCGCTCAGACTGGCGACCCGCTGTTTATACGCAATGACAAGCTGCAGACCTATGTGCCGCTGACCGCTGCAACGCTTGAAGAGGCTCTGCGTGGATAGCGCCGTCGCGCAGGAGCGCGTACGGGCCAAGCCCGCAGATGTGCTGCGTTATCCCTTTGCGGCACCTGCAGCCGATGGCAGCCATGTGGAGATCGTCCCCGGTCTGCTGTGGCTGCGCATGCCCATGCCCATGGCTCTGGACCATATTAATGTCTATCTGCTCAGGGACGGCGACGGCTGGGCGGTGGTCGATACGGGGCTGGGAATTCCCGGCACCTTCGAGCTGTGGGAGAAGATCTTCACGGAGAAATTGGCCGGCCAGCCGCTGACCCGTGTGATCTGCACCCACTGTCACTATGACCATGCGGGTGCGGCATGGTGGTTGCAGGAGCGCTTTGGCGTGCCGCTGCTCATGAGCTATGGCGAGTTCATGATGCTGCGCTCGCTGATGGGGCCGCCGCCCGATCCTCTGCCCGAGGCGCATCGCGATTTCTATGCGCGTGCCGGGGTGAGCAGCGAAGAGCTGGACGACATGCTGGCTGCCATGCGCAAGGATCCGTTCATGCCCAGGCAGCCCAGCCATTACCAGCGCATTCATCCGGGTGAGGTGCTGCAGATCGGGGAGCGTCGGTGGCGCATTGTGCTGGGCGAGGGGCACTCGCCCGAGCATGCCTGTCTGTATTGCGAGGAAGACGGCATTCTGCTGGCCGGTGATCAGGTGCTGCCGCGCATCACCTCGAATGTGATGGTCAGCCCCATCGAGCCCGAAGGCAATCCGCTCAAACTCTGGATCGATTCGCTGCATCGTTTGCGTGAGCTGCCGGCCGAGACCTTGGTGCTTCCATCGCACCAGGGCGTTTTCTACGGCCTGCATGAGCGCTTGGTGCAGGTGCTCGAGCACCATGCCGAGCAGTTTGCACTGCTGACCGGACATCTGGGCCAGGTAGGACGGGCAACGGCTGCCGAGCTGGTGCCCGTGCTCTTTCCCAGGCTGCGCAGCCCCGTGGATCGCCTGATGGCCCTAGGGGAAACGATAGCCCATTTGAACCTGCTTCACCAGGATGGAACGCTGCTGCGTACCCCGGGTGAGGGCAAGATTGCATATTTCTCGTTGGCCTGAGGTAAGGAAGCCATGACGGAACTCGAAACATTCAAACAAGAAGTGGCGCAGTGGCTGGAGGAGAACTGTCCTGCGAGCATGCGCCGGCCCATTGTTTCAGAGGAGATGGTCTGGGGCAGCTCCAAGCTGCAGTTTCTGAACGAGGATCAGAAGCTGTGGTTCGAGCGCATGCGCGACCGTGGCTGGTTTGCACCGTCATGGCCGCGTGAATACGGCGGCGGTGGACTCTCCCCGAGGGAAGCCCGTATCCTGGACACGGAGATGGCCCGTCTTGGCTGCCGTCAGCCCCAGTACAACCTGGGCGTGTGGATGCTGGGGCCGGTTCTGGTGGAGGTGGGGACGCATGAGCAAAAGCTTGAGCATCTGGTTCCCATGATGCGCGGCGAGCAGCGCTGGTGTCAGGGCTTTTCGGAGCCCAATGCCGGTTCGGATCTGGCCAGCCTCAAGACCTCGGCCAGGCGCGTGACGGACGAGCAGGGCGAGGCCTATATCGTCAACGGGGGCAAGATCTGGACCTCGGACGGAGACAAGGGCGACTGGATGTATGCGCTGGTGCGCACCAGCAGCGAAGGCAAGAAGCAAGACGGCATCAGCTTTTTGCTGATCGACATGAAGAGTCCCGGCGTCACGGTCAAGCCCATAGAACTGATCAGCGGCAAGTCCAGTTTCTGTCAGGTCTTCTTCGACGATGTGCGGGTGCCTGTGCGACAGCTTGTGGGCAAGGAAGGCGAAGGCTGGTCGCTGGCCAAAAAGCTGCTCCAGCATGAGCGTGCAGCCATGTCCAAGTTCACGGAAGGTGGTGCGCCGTCGCACGATGCACTCAAGACCGCCTTGCCCTACATGGTGGACGAGCAGGGGCGGATCAGCGATGGTGTGCTGCGCGAGAAGCTGGCAGGACTGCTGATGGATGCACAGTCTTTCGCCCTGACCCATCGTCGGGTGACCGAGAAGGCTCTGGCGCGTCAGGACGTTGCAGGCCCCTCCAGCATCATGAAGCTGGTGCAGACCGAGCAGGAAGTTGCCAAGTACGAACTGCTGGAGCAGGTGCTGGGCCTACGCGGTCTGGGCTGGGAGGCTGGCGATGATTTCACAGCCGATGAGATCGATATAGGTCGTGCATGGCTGCGCTCCAAGAGCTACACGATTGCAGGCGGAAGTTCGGAAGTGCAACTGAACATCATTGCCAAGCGAGTGCTGGAATTGCCTTGACCCCCTGAGCCGCTGTGCGGCGACAGCCTCGCTGCGGGAGGAGGGGCTGTCTGGGCTCTTGCTTGCCGTCTCTGAGCTGGGCAGTGGTGGTCGCGCAGGCTGAGGATAACGAATTGAAATGGAGACAAGAATATGACCATGCTTTTGTCGCAAGAGCAGGAATTGCTCAAGGACAGTGCTGTTGCCTTTCTCGCGCAGGAAGCACCCGTGGCCCAGCAGCGCCGTCTGCGGGATGACAAGGTGGAACAGGGCTTTGATACACAACTGTGGCAGCAGATGGTGGAGATGGGGTGGCCCGTGGCGGTGCTGCCCGAGTCGCATGACGGGCTGGCTGCGGGCTATCTGGGCATGGGCGCCGTGTTTGAAGCCATCGGCCGAAACCTGTCGGCACAGCCGCTGCTGAGTCAGGCCGTGATCGCACCTGAGCTGCTGATTCGCGCCGGCTCCGAAGCTCAGCAGGCGCAGTGGCTGCCCCTGCTGGGCAGCGGGCAGGCCAGGCTGGCACTGGCTCTGGATGAAAAGTCCGGCCAGCATCTTTCAGCCAGATTGAGCACGTTAGCCGAGCAGACCAGCACGGGCTGGTGCCTGAGCGGTGAGAAAGCCTTTGTGATGGATGGAGTGGGCGCCAATGGCTTTTTGGTGCTGGCGGCGTCTGGCGAAGGTGCTCCCGGTTTGTGGCTGGTGCCAGCTGATGCACCAGGCGTCAGCATCAAACCCATGTGCATGATTGACAGCCGTAACATGGCCCGCGTGCAGTTCGATAAGGTGGAGCTGAGCGCCGATATGGCGTTGGTGGCCCGGCCCGCTGCTCAGGTGCTTGATGAAGTGCTGGACCGAGCCCGTGCCTGCCTGGCCGCAGAGTCTCTGGGTCTGATGCGTGAGGTGTTTGATCGTACGGTTAGCTATCTGAAGGAGCGCGTTCAGTTCGACGTACAGATCGGCTCATTCCAGGCGTTGCAGCACCGTGCTGCACGTCTGTATGTGGAGCTTGAGCTGCTGGAGAGCTGTGTGCTGGCAGCTTTCGAAGCCATTGATTCAGGTTTGGAAGCCAAGGTGCCCGAGCTGGTCAGCGCAGCCAAGGCCAAGGCATCTGACTTGTGCGAGAAGCTGTGCAACGAGGCGATCCAGTTGCATGGCGGCATCGGGGTGACCGATGAACTGGATATTGGCCTGTTCTTCAAGCGGGCACGCGTTCTGCAACGCCTGCTGGGCGACGGTGGTTATCACCGCAACCGCTTTGCACAACTGAAAGGTTTCTGAGATGAGCGATGCCTTGGTTTCTATGGGTGAAAAGATCAGGAACATTCGTGCGCAGCTGACTTCGCAGGGCGCACCTTTTGAAGTGCAGCAGGTCACGCTGTCCGATGGGCGCAGCGTGGCAGCCTATCGCAACGCCTTTCAGAATCTGGCACAGGTAATTGACGCCGGTCGGGTTCATGGTGCGGCCGAGTTCATGGTCTATGGCGAGGATCGATGGACATTTGACAGGTTCTTTGCAGCAGCCGATGCACTGGCCAGTCGTTTGCAGAAGCAGTGCGGTATCAAGCCCGGCGACCGGGTGGCGATTGCCATGCGCAATCGTCCCGAATGGGCCGTGGCTTTTGCTGCCATTGCCTTGCTTGGCGCAGTGCCGGTGCCTTTGAACAGCTTTGGCCTGAGCAGCGAGCTGATGGCCAATCTGGAGGACACCCGGCCGGTGATGCTGATCTGTGACGCGGACCGCCATGCTCGCATCAGCCAGGCCATTGCGCAGACGGCTATCAAGGTGGTGGTGGTGGATGGCGAGGGGGGCGATATCAGCTGGTCGGAGTTGACCGCAGGCGGTCATGATGGCTTTGTGTCGCCGCAGCTGAGTGCCGATGAGCCTGCGCTGATTCTGTTCACTTCGGGCGCCACCAGCCGAGCCAAAGGCGTGGAATCCACCCACCGCGCCGTTTGCCAGGGCATCTTCAATATTGACTTCATCGGTGCAGTGGCAGCCATGACTTCGCCGGATGCCATCGCCGCCATCATGGCGCGACAGCTGCAGCCCACGATCTTGTCGGCAGTTCCTCTGTTTCATGTCAGCGGCCTGCATGCCCAGCTGCTGGTCAGCCTGCGCCATGGTCGCCGCCTGATCTTCGTGCACCGCTGGGAGCCAGAGAAGGCTGCCGAGCTGATTCGCAAGGAAAAGGTCACGCAGTTCAATGGTGCGCCCAGCATGGTGCAGCAGCTCATTGGACTGCCCGGCTTCGAGCAGCCTGAAAGCTCTGGCAATCTCTCCGGTGTGGGCTTTGGCGGAGCGGGCCTGCACCCGCGCCTGATCGATGAGGTGTTGGCCAAGTTCAAGGGGCGCATGTCAGGCATTGGATTTGGACTGACCGAATCCAATGGCGTCTGCGCAGGCAGCTCGGGGCGCATGTTCGAGGCGCATCCGCGCAGCTCGGGGGTGCTGTCGCCCATCATCGAGGTACGAATCGCAGACCTGGATGGCACAGCCTTGCCTATCGGTGAGCCCGGTGAGATCTGGCTGCGTGGCGTGACCCTGATGGAGCGCTATTGCGGTGATGCAGAGGCCACAGCCAAAGCCATGCAGGGCGGCTGGTTCCACACCGGAGACATAGGAGTTCTGGACGATGAAGGCTTTTTGACCATCGTCGATCGCATCAAGGACGTGATCAACCGCAGCGGTGAAAAGATTGCTGCGGCGGAGGTCGAGGCCTGTCTGCTGCAGCATGAGGCACTGGAGGAGGCTGCTGTGTTCTCCATGCCGCATGAGGTAACGGGCGAGCAGGTCGTTGCCGTGGTGGTCGGGAAGACCGGGAGTCAGGTGACTCCCGAGCTGCTTCGCGAGTTCGTGGCACAGCGCCTGGCGGGCTACAAGGTTCCCAGTCGGATCGTTGTTCGTGCCGAGCCTTTGCCTCGCAATCCCGCAGGCAAGATGCTCAAGGCATCGATTCGCAAGGAGTGCGCTCACCTGCTGACCTGATTCACGGAATTGGGTGGTCCTGGGACTTTCCCGATCACGCTCCGAAAGCCTGCTGCTGCTTCGTGCACCAGCAGGCTTTTTTCATTCGGGGCGGCGCTTCAGGTGACCCATGTGGACTAGGTCGCTAGGGTCTGTCAGTAGTCAACTCAGACGATGGTTGAAGAGACCTGCTGGCGCAGTATGCAACTGCCTGCAAACGGCAAAACCAATGGGGTGATGCGAGGCAATGTACCTCGTTTGTAGCACCCGCCAAAAATAAGTTCTAGAACCTAGGAGACAGAGATGAAGTTTGTGACAGCCAAGACTCCACTCGCAGCGGCAGTGGGTTTGATGGTGGCGACGTCGGTATGGGCGAAGGTGCCGGCGAACGAGGCAGAACAGCTGGGCAAGGAATTGACATGCGTGGGTGCCATCAAGGCCGGCAACAAGGAAGGCACGATTCCAGAGTTCACAGGCAAATGGGTCGGAGCCCCTGCTGGCGTGGCTCATGTGCAATCCAGCGGCAAGCACCCCGTGGATATCTATGCCGATGAAAAACCACTGTTCGTGATCACTGCAGAGAACATGGAGAAGTATGGCGACAAGCTCAGTGCTGGTCAGAAAGCCATGTTCCAGAAGTATTCCAAGACCATGCAGATGCCGGTCTACAAGGGACATCGCGATTTCCGCTACACCGATGAGGTCTGCGCAGTGTTGAAGAAGAATGCACTGGAGTCCGAGGTCGTCGATAACGGCATGGGAATCAAGGGCAGCTTTGGTGCGATCAACTTCCCGATTCCCAAGACCGGGCAGGAAGTGATCTGGAACAACCTGCTGCCCACGCGTGCCTACACCGAGGCCATCACGCGTGACATGGCGAATGTGCTGTCAGACGGCAGCATGAGCTTTGGCCGTATGCAGAACCTGAACCTGGACATGGTCAACAAGCCTGAAATGCTTGGCAAGCCGGTCGAGGGCGTGATGGCCTATACCCGCACCAGAACGCTGGCTCCCGAGCGTGAAAAGGGCGGTGTGACCCACTCGGTGGAGCCCGTCAATTTCGGCAAGGACAAGCGTCTGGCCTGGAGCTATGACCCCGGTACACGCCGCGTGCGCCAGGTGCCCGAGTATGGCTTTGACCAGCCCATGGCTGGCACCGGCGGCAAGATGACCATCGACTCGGATCGTCTCTTCAATGGCTCGCCAGAGCGCTACAACTGGAAGCTGCTGGGCAAGAAGGAGATGTATATCCCCGCCAACAACTACAAGATCCATCAGCCCACGGTGAAGTATGCCGACCTGCTCAAGCCCGGTCATGCCAACCCCGACTTCATGCGCTACGAGTTGCGCAGAGTCTGGGCGGTGGAAGGCACGCTGAAGGACGGTTTCCGGCATGTCTATGGCAAGCGTGTGCTGTTCGTGGACGAGGACACCGGCCAGGCCGTGGCCGCGGACATGTACGACGCGCGTGGCCAGTTGTGGCAGCACGCCTTCATCAACTACTACTACTCCTTTGACATCAAGGCCTGGCATGCAGGCACGTCCTTCTATCACGACCTGAATTCCGGCGGCTACATGGGCTACAACCTTTTTCAGGAGCGTCCCCAGGGCCCCATCCTGAACAAGGGTGATCTCGTGCCCGCCATGTTCACACCAGAAGCCGCACGCAACGCGGGCAACTAAGTTTTATCAACGAGCGACTCATTATGAAAAACAATATGAAGAAACTCACGCCCATCGCAGTGGCGGCGCTGCTGTCCTTGGGTATGGGAGCAGTTCAGGCGGGGGAGACTGTCGAGCTGGGAGATGGCCTCAAGTTCGACTGGCGTCTGAACGTGAGCTATGGCCTGGGTGTTCGTCTGGATAACCCGTCTCCGGTGCTGAACACAGACGGCAACAACAATTTCAAGAAAGGTGCTCTGACGGCGAACCGACTGGGTGCCGTCTGGGAAAGCAAGCTGTCAAAAGGTGACAGCGGCTTTGTGCTGAATGCCAGCACCTTTTATGACGATGTATATCACCAGCGCAACGACAACAAGGGACCGATCAGCACGGCAGGTCCCGTCAATGAGTTCAACTCTGCTGCCAAACGCTATGGTGGCGGCTATTCGCGCCTTCTGGATACCTACGCCTACACCAGCTTCAACATGGGCGAGGCCCGCGCCACGGTACGCCTGGGCAAGCAGGTGGTGAACTGGGGCGAGTCCATGTACTTTGCCAATATCGCTGCGGCCCAGGGACCCAGCGATGCAGCAAAGGCAGCTTCGCCTGGCGCTGAGGTCAAGGAAATCCTTCTGCCGGAAGATCAGATCTCGGCTTCGCTGGAAGTCAGTCCCAAACTCTCGCTGCTGGGCCACTACCAGTTCGGCTTCCATGAAACGCTGCTGCCGGCTCCCGGCATGTACACCAGCACCAGCAATGCCCTGGGTCCCGGCGCCTCCTGTCTTGGCGTCTACAACGGTGCGACCTGTCGCGGCCTGCGACGCGGTACCGACATCCGGCCCAGCAGCTCGGGTCAGTGGGGTATCGGCGGTCGCTACCGCGTCACCGACGAGACGGAAGTCGGTCTGTACTACCTGAACTACAACGACCGCACTCCATCGCTGGTCGTGAACATGAATGGTGCGATACCTACCGGCTATCAGGTTCGCTATTTCGACGACATCAAGATGCTGGGAACGACGGTCAGCACGACCTTCGGTAAGTTCTCTGCATTTGGTGAAGCGAGCTATCGAAAAGGTACGCCGGTGCTCAACGGCAATGGTGTGGCGGTGCGTGGCGATGTGGTGCAGGGCAACGTCGGCGGTATCTTCAATATCGGCCGCACCGGTATCGCGGACGACATGTCCCTGGCTGCCGAAATTTCCGGCTCTCGCGTGATCAGTGTGGCCGATGGCAGCTCTACCGATAACCTGAGCTTCAAGACCCGTAATTCCCTGGTGGCCGGTGCGACCCTGACGCTGGGCTACCCCGGCATCTTCGAAGGCTGGGATCTGAGCATCCCCATCAGCTACCAGTCGCAACTGCGCGGCCGTTCTCTGGTCGGCACCTTCGGCGGCGGCCAGAGCGACAGCCGGTTGAGCATTGGCGCGACTTTTGTTCGCAAGAGCAATTTCTCGATCAACGTGGCCTACATCAACTACCTGGGCAATCCTTCTGCCGATTCCCTGCGTGCACGCCCGCTGGCCGACCGCGACCAGCTGTCTGTTACCGCCAAGTACTCGTTCTGAACCACATCAACGAGCCAACACCACAAAAGCCCGGCTCTCCGGGCTTTTGTGTTTGAAAGAGGTCTGAGTACATGCAAATAACGACCGGAAAATGGATCACCCCTTTGAGGGCCATGGCGCTGGGATTGATGAGCAGTGCCGCATCGGGGCAGTATCTGCTGGACGCCTTGCCTCCTTTGCCCAAGGTGGCTCCCTTGATGGCCCCCACGGAGCTGCATGGTGATACACAGGGCGATATCCGCTTCAAGTCCAGCAGTCCGTACGACCTCGATGTGCTGCTCAGTCAGCCTGCCAAGGCAGAGGCAACCATGGGTATGGGAAAGCTGTTCCTGCCCAAGGGGGCCAGCGAAAAGAAGCAGGTGCCGGCCATGGTTGTCCTGCCAGGTGGCGCGGGGGCCATCCCCGGGCGCGAGAGCGAAACGGCCCAGATGCTGGCCGACAACGGCATAGCTGCGCTGTTGGTCGATAACTTCAAGCCGCGTGGCATCAGCGAAGACATGCCTTATGCGCTCAAGATCATGGGTACCTCCGAGTTCGATGCCGTGGCCGATGCCTATGCCGCCCTCAAGGCCTTGAACAAGCACCCCGCCATCGATGGCTGGCGTATCGGGGTGATGGGGTTTTCCAAAGGCGGAATTGCGGCACGCATGAGCCTGGATGCGCGCATTCGCGACAAGCTGGCGCCTTTCATTCAGCCCTTTGCCTTGCATGTGGACTTTTACGGGCCTTGCTATGCGCTGCTGCAGTCACGCAAAACCACGGGTTCGCCTCTGCTCAGCTTCAGAGCGGGGGAGGATGCATCGAATGATCTGGTGGCCTGTGCGCAGCAGGAAAAAATCCTGCGTGAGGCGGGCTCCGAAGTCAGTACCGTGGTTTATGCCAGAGCAGGCCATGATTGGGAAAGCGACAAGCCACGAGAGATGACGAATCGCCCCTACCTGTCCGGCTGCACGATAGAGTTCAATGACAAGGACTTCCCCGTCCTCAACGGCCAGCCGCTGATTCCCGCCGGGGCCCAGTCCGATCGCCAGACCCGCTACAGAATTCGGGTGCAGAGCGGCAAAGCGCTGAGGGACTGCGTCAAGGTGGGCTATATCGCCGGACGTGATGAAACCGCACGCAGTCTGGCCGGCAAGCAGTTGCTGCAGTTTCTTAAGGTGAAGTTCGAGCAGTAGACAGGACTCGGCGGAAAAGCAGAAGGCCAGCAAATGCTGGCCTTTTTCACGTGTCAAATTTGCCCAAAGTTCGTTTCTTGATGGAGCGTAGGCTTTTGTCAATTGAATCGTCCGGAAACAGAAAAGCCGCGCAGCGTGGCCGCGCGGCTTGATTGATGGAGTGTGGCTGCTCAGGTGCCGGGCTGCAGCACGGAGCGCTCACCGACCTCAAGCAACATGGTCATGCTGCGCTTCTGGATGCGCCAGCCTTCGGGCAGCCTTACCCATTCGTCTTCATAGAAACCGATGGCGTCGTAGCGCAGATGACTGCGCTCGCCCAGTCCCTGATGCGCGGCTCGCACCTGAATCCTGCTGCGCGGGCGCTGCGGGTCGGCTGCATCGACTTCCAGATTGCCCAGCAGATGCTGGGTGGGGCCGCAGCCGTCAAGGTGGGTGCTGATCATGCGGCGGACCTTGGCAACCCCTTCGCAGATGTAGCTGCCACCGTAGACCGTGGTGCAGTCAGGTGTGAACACCTGCTGCAGCAAGTCCCAGTTGCGGGTGTCGCAGGCCGTGGCGTAGCGGGTCAGGGTCTGGGCCAGAGCATGTTCAAGAAGAACCTGCTCCAGCGTGCTTGCGGCGGTCTGCATCACACTTTGCCGTTCACGGATGACTGGGGCTCGGGTTTGAGCATGCCGCCCGCGTGGCTGATGCCGCCTGCGCTGCCTGTCGCATGGGCGTGTCTGGGCTGCCGGTGCAGGCGCTTGACGCGTGCCCTGGCTTCCGCCGCGCCCACATTCAGCCAATAGGCCATGGCAGGCAGCAGGAAGATCGCGCCCAGCATGTTCACCAGGAACATGAAGGCCAGCAAGATGCCCATGTCGGCCTGGAACTTCAGTGCCGAGAACGCCCAGGTGCCCACGCCTATGGACATGGTCAGCGCCGTGAAGATGGCGGCGTTGCCGCGCTGGCGCATGGCTTCATAGAAAGCCTCGCGCAGCGTGATGTCTCGCTCGCGCAGCTCATGCTGCATGCTCTCGAACAGATAGATGCCGTAGTCCACGCCCACACCCACGCCCAGCGCCACCACGGGCAGTGTGGGGACCTTGAGACCTATGCCCAGCATGGCCATCAAGGCATTGCAGAGTATGGAGACGATGGCCAGGGGCACGACGATGCACAGCACGGCGCGCCAGCTGCGGAAGGTCAGCCAGCACAGCAGCGTGATGGCGCCGAAGATGGAGCCCAGCATCTGCACTTCGGCATGTTCCACGGCCTCGTTGGTCGCGACCGCCACGCCGGCGTTGCCGCCAGCCAGCAGGAACTTGACGTTGGGCGTCTTGTCTGCGGCGATGAAATCACGCACTTCATTGACGACATGGGTCAGCGTGGCGCCTTCGTGGTCCTTGAGGAAGACCTGCAGATTGATGACCTTGCAGCCCTCTGTGTTCAGGCCCAGATCGGGAGATAGTGCCTTGGCGCCCGAACGCAACGCGGCTTCGGTGCGCTGCAGAGCTGCCCAACGGGGGTTGCCCTCGTTGTTGCTGGAGGCCGCGATCTTGGCCAGACCGGAGACGGTGGAGACAGATTGCACGCCGTCAACCCGGCGCATGCGCGACTCAAAGCGCTCCACGGCGTTCATCACCTGCCAGTTAAGGCAGCCTTCGTCGAGCTTGGAGGTTTCGACGAAGACGGACAGCACGTCCATGCCTATGGAATAGCTGCCGATGATGGTGTCGTTATCACGGTTGTAGCGCGACTCGGCGCGCAACTCGGGAGCGCCCGTGCCCACATCACCTGTCAGCAGATTGCGCGATTCGTAGGTGCCGGCGGCCAGCAGCAGCAGCGATACCACCAGAGTCAGCATGGCGGGCTTGCCTTCGGCCAGTGCCGACAGCTTCCACCAGATGGGGTTACGGCCATTGGCTGAGGAGGAGGGGGCTTGCATGGCCTTTTTTTTCCAGGCGCAGATTGGCCAGCACCGCGGGCAGGAACACCTTGTTGGTGATGATCATCAGCAGCACGCCCATGCAGGCGGTCACGCCCAACTCGTGCACGATGGGGATGTCGATCAGCATGATGACCATGAAGCCCAGAGCATTGGTCAGCAGCGCCAGAGCTCCGGGAATGGCCAGCTTGCGAATCGCGTTCTCGGCAGCCAGCCTGGAGCTTAGGCCGGCGCGCACATCATGCTTCCAGGCTCCCGTCATCTGCACCGCATGGGATACACCGATGGAGAAGATCAGAAAGGGAACCAGGATCGACATGGGGTCGATGCCGTAGCCGATCAGCGGCAAAATGCCCAGCAGCCAGATCACGGGCAGCAGTGCCACGGCCAAGCCGACCACCGTGATGTTGGTTGACTTGGTGTAGAGGCGCAGCATGATGGCCGTGATGACAAAGGCGATGGCAAAAAAGGTCATCACCGTGGTCAGGCCGTCCATCACATCGCCCAGCACCTTGGAAAAACCAATGATGTGGATGGAGATGTCCTTGCCTTCGAACTTGCTGCGGATCTCTTCCAGGCGCTGCGCAACCTTGTGATAGTCGAGTTTTTCTCCGGTCTTTGGGTCGACCTCGAGCAGGTCGGCGCGCACCATGGCGGACTTCAGATCGTTGCTGACCAGCGAGCCGATCTGACCGGACTTGGCCACGTTGGAGCGTACCTGGGCCAGGCCTTGTTCGTTGGCCTCGAAGCGCGAAGGAATCAGCACCTCGCCCACGTAGCCGTCTTCGGTGATCTCGATGTATTTCACGTTCGGTGTGAACAGCGAATACACTTGGCCGCGGTTGACGCCGGGCGTGAAGAAGACCTCGTCCGTCACGCCACGCAGGGCTTCGAGAAATTCCTTGTTATAGATATCGCCTTGCCGGCCCTTCCATTCCACGCTCACCAGAATGCGGTTGGCTCCGGAGAAGGTGGCTGAATGCTTGAGAAATGCCGTCATGTACTCATGACGCATGGGGATCAACTTGTTGAAGCCCGGATCCAGGTGCGTGCGCATGGCCGAGACAGCCAGCAGTGCCGTGGCAATCAGCGTCAGCACGACTATGGACTTGCTCCACGAGATCAGCCAGCGTGCCGTGGATGCAATAAACCGGTCCAGCCGGCTGGTGGGTTCGCTCAGAGTCATTGAGTCGCTCCTGGGGCAGCCTGAGCGTTTGCCTTGGCTTGTTGTGGTGGGGGAAAGGGTTGCAGGCCTGCGTCGCTGGACATCCATCCGCTGTCGGGGCCGGTAAGCACAATGTCGGTCAGGGTGGCGCGGCCCTTGGCGCGTTGCAGGCTGAAGCTCTTGCCGCCGTCCTTGCTCAGGCCGAGCATGCTGCCCTGTCCTACCAGGATGATGGTTCCGTCCTTTTCCTGGGCATGGCCAAAGAAGGAGACCGGAGCCTGAATCGTCGACTTGACCCATTGCGCGCCCGGCGCGGCCTGCACAAAGGCGTTGCCGCGCATGCCATAGATCAGCCAGCCGCCGTCGCGTGTAGCCATGGCGTTGTAGAAAGATCCGTTGTAGAACCCGGGCTCGATCTGCCAGCTTGCGCCGGAGTCCTCGGACTTGATGACCAGGCCGCGCTCGCCCACTATCAGCCAGTGCTTGCCATCTTCGGAGCTGGCAATGCGGTTCATGTGCTTGTCCTCCACCTCTGAGGGCAGGGGCAACTGCTCCCAGGTCTGACCGTTATCCCTGGAGGTGATGGCACGGCCGAAGGCGCCGACACTGATCCAGTCGCCCGAAGGAAGGCGCGCGATCGACATCAGAGGCTCTCCGTTTTCCTCGGAGAAAGCGACCTCCTCCCAGGTGCTGCCTCCGTCCTTGGTACGCAGAATCCAGCCTTCGTGCCCCACGGCAAAGCCGGTCTTTCTGTCGGGCGCAAACGCCATGCTGACGATGAGCGCCTGACGCTGCTCCTTGATCTGTGCCTGCTGCCAGTGAGCACCCTTGTCGTCCGAGTACAGGATTTCACCGAGTGCGCCGGCTGTCAGCAGACGATCGCCCGCCTGCGTGATGGTGTTGAAGTGACTGCGCTCGATGCCAATGGTGGTAGGGGCCAGGGGGGGGCGGTGTGCGGGGTGCAAAGGCGAGCGCTGAGGCAAAGGCCACCAATGCTGCTGCGCCTATACCGACGGCTGTTTTCACGTTGTCTCCTTATTGATTCGTACACGCTGTGCATGTATTGCAAACACGGGTGCAGGTTCTTGATTTGGAGCTTCTGCAACATCGTCCGAATGGACGTTTGCCTGGAGAATTAGGGGTATGTACGGGGCCGGCTTTTTAGTCTCTACAGACGATGGATTCGGTCTGCTTCATTTACACAATGAATGCACACTTTCTTGGTAAGGGAGACATATGGGTTTGCAAGGAAAAGCGGCGCTGGTTGGCGTCGCGCAGTACAAGCCGGAGAAGTACGCAACGGCGCCGCGCATGTTCCATCTGGAACAGGTGGCCGACCTGACGCTGCAGGCTCTGGAGGACGCCGGCATGGAGCTGTCCGAGGTGGACGGTCTGATCACCAGCGCTCCGCACTTTCATGAAGCCAGCTGTTTTGTGCCCGCCATGGCCGGCGAATACCTGGGTGTGCGCCTGAACTTTGCCGAAGTCGTGGACCTGGGGGGAGCCAGTTCCGTGGCCATGGTCTGGCGCGCGGCGGCGGCGATCGAGCTGGGGCTGTGCAACACCGTGGTCTGCGTGCTGCCGTCGCGCATGGCACCGATCTCCGAACATGACGACCACATCAAGGAAGTCATGAAGGCCAGCCGCTTCGGCGGCCACAGCACTCGCTTTGGAGCGCCCGAGGCCGAGATGGACCTGCCCTATGGCCATATGGCGCAGAACACCGGCTATGCCATGATTGCCCAGCGCTATGGCGCGGTCCATGGCTACGACGCGGCCGCTCTGGCACGCATCAGCGTGGACCAGCGCTTCAATGCCTGCCACAACCCCGACGCCATGTTCTACGGTCAGCCCATCACGGTGGATGACGTGCTGAATTCGCGCATGGTGGCCGACCCTTTGCATGTGCTGGAAATCGTGCTGCCGGCTGCGGGCGGCGGCGCCATGATCGTCACGCGCGCCGATCGCGCCAAAACCACCAGACACCGCCCCGTCAGCATCGTCGGCTGCGGCGAGCATGTGAGCAGCAAGTCGCCCACCTATATGGCCGACATGCTGCAGACCCCCATCGGCCCGGCTTCTGCCAAGGCTTTCGAAATGGCGGGCATGCGTCCCTCAGACATGCATATGGCGCAGATCTATGACTGCTACACGATCACCGTGATGCTGACGCTGGAAGACGCGGGTTTTTGCGAGAAGGGCAAAGGCATGGACTTTCTGCGCAACAACGACTTCACCTTCAAGGGCAACTTCCCCATGAATACCCATGGTGGCCAGCTGAGCTTCGGTCAGTCCGGCACGGCGGGCGGCATGTCCCAGGTGATTGAAGCGGTGCACCAGATTCAGGGGCGTGCCGGCGACAGGCAGCTGGGTCGCAACGATCTGGCCTATGTGTCCGGCACCGGTGGCGTGATGAGCGAGCAGGGCGCCTTGATCCTGCGGGGAGCATAAGAACATGGCTTGGAACAAACCTCTGCCCCATCCCACGGAAATTTCTGCGCCGTACTGGGAAGGTCTCAAGGCCCACGAAGTGCGCATTCAGCAATGTGATCGTGGACATTCGCTGTTTTTTCCGCGGACCCATTGCCCCACTTGCGGATCGCGCTCCTTGAAGTGGAGCAAAGTGTCGGGCGAAGGCACGCTTTACAGCTTCACCATCGCGCGCATTCCCACCATGCCCGAATTCACGGACGAGATGCCCCAGGCCCTGGCCGTGGTCGAACTCCGTGAAGGCGTGCGCATCAACACCACCATGGTCGGCGTGGATCCCGAGGCGCTGAAGGTGGGCATGGAGGTGCGTCCCGTGTTTGACGAGCGCCCCGGCGAGGTCACCCTGCTGCGTTTTACCGCCCACGCGGGCAGCCACCCGACCGTCATCAAGGCCGACGCCGAGGCCGCAGTTGCGGTTGCCGTGGTGGAGGAGGCTGCCGCAGCCAAGCGCAGGATTTCCGTCAAGGACATCGAGGCCATGAAGTCGCTGGTGTCCGAGGAGTACAGCCCCTGGTCCAACGAGTTCACTGTAAGCCAGGAAGTCATCAACGAGTTTGCCAGGCTCTCCGGCGACGACTACTGGATTCACACCGACCCCGTGCAGGCGCGCGAGAAAAGCCCGTTCGGCACCACCATCGCCCACGGCGCTCTGGTGCAGGTGCTGGCCAGTCAGCTCAGGATTCCGCTGGACTACGAGGTGGTGGACTTCAACAACATGGTCAACTATGGTTCGGACCGCCTGCGCTTCCCGACCCCCGTGCCCTCCGGCTGCAAGATCCGTGCGCGGGCTCGCATCAAGGCTGTGGAGCAGGTCAAGAGCGGCATGCAGGCCACGATGGAGCTCAACATCCATGTGGTCGGCCAGGATCGTCCTGCAGTTATCAACGACCTGGTGATTCTCTACATGTAATCGCCGTTGCCCGCCCGGTGAAGGCGGGTGTTTCAGTTTCTTCAAGGGTTGGGGCTTTGCGCAAGCAAAGCCCTTTTTTTGCGACCGTTCACAGATGGGATCCTGGCTCTGTTGGAATGCGAGAAATATCAGTCAAATTGGCTTTATACCTATGTCTGAAAATCGCTGGCAGCTATCAAATTATTGAAACTCTGCCTGGCAGGAGTCAAAGCCATGCGGCGGCGCCATCGGGTCGGCGATCTGGGGTTGCCACCTAAGTAAATACCTGCTCATCAAAATGGACGATGTTGCGTTTTCCGTGCAGGCCATACTGCAAACCAGAAAGGCCATAGAGCCTGTAAAGGAGACAAGCATGAAAACCTCTTTTCGCTGGATGAATGCGCTTCGCGCAGTGTCGCTGGTGGCTGCCGCACTGGCGCTGTACCTGCCTGCCATGAATCTGCCGCAGGGTACCGCTGTGGCAGGGCAGGCGGAGTCTGAGGTCAAGCTGCCCGCTGGCATCGTGCTGGCCAGTGCCCAGACCTCCTGGAACGCAGTTTTTGCATCGGGCTATTGAACCCTGGGCTGAAAGCTCTGCCGGTCGGGCCCTCTCGTTTTCCCTTGATCGGTCCTGAAATCGGCGGCCTGATGGCAGCGAGTTGCCGTTGCATCGGCATCGCCTCCAGTCCGCCTCGGAGGGGCGGATACGGCCTTGTTAAGCCATGGACTCTTGCCGCTTTCAAAGCATCTACATGACTTTGATCTCCAGATAATTTCTGTACTGTAAAGTACATGTAAATGAGACTGATTCTCGATTATGATGCGCACGCTTTTGCACAGCACACAGGTTGTAGCCAATTGATGCCGTAGTCCCTGCTGCGGACGATACCCGCCAAGCCGAATTAAAACTCCGTATAACGAGGCATTCATGGCATTGAGGTATTCGCCGCTGGCAGCGGCATTGGGGCTGGCTTTTTCCGGTGCAGCGTGGGCGCAGCAAGCTTCAGAGGTGGTGCTGGACGAAGTACAGGTCCGCAGCGATCGCCAGCCCGATTCAGGCTACAACCCACCCACGGCAACGAGCGCCACCAAGATCGAGGCACCGTTGCGTGATATTCCTCAGACCGTGAATGTGGTGCCGCAGAGCCTGCTGCGCGATCAGGTCGCGCAATCCATGCAGGATGCTCTCAGGGCCGTGCCCGGCGTGGGATTTTCTCATGGTGACGGTCAGCGCGATCAGGTCACCATTCGCGGCTTCTCGGCGATTGCCGACCAGTTCGTGGACGGCCTGCGCGATGACGCGCTGTATTTTCGCGATCTGTCCAATATCGAGCAGATCGAAGTGCTCAAGGGCCCGGCATCGGTGCTGTACGGGCGCGGCTCGTCGGGCGGCCTGATCAATCGCATCACCAAGAAGCCCGGCGTCAATCTCAGCGAAGTGGGCTTGACTCTGGGACGCTGGAACCAGCGCCGTGGCGAGTTCGACCTGGCGCGTGCGCCGCAGGACAGTGTGGTCTCCTATCGTCTGACCGGCGCCATAGAGCGCGCCGACAGCTACCGAGACCAGCAGTTTCTCGATCGCAAGGCGCTTGCGGCATCGGTGCTGATCAAGTCCAGCTCGGATACCAGCGTGCTGTTGCAGGCCGACTATCTGAAGGACAGCCGCCTGACGGACTTCGGTATCCCCGCGTACCAGGGCCGACCCGTCAATGTGTCGCCCGGCACCTACTACGGTGCGGCCAATGCCAGGGATGTGGATGTCAGCCGTGCCGAAGTGGCATCGCTGGGTGCGACACTGAATCACCGTATCAGCGACAGCCTGTCCTTGCGCAATGCCTTGCGTTTCTACGATTACTCGCTGGATAGAAACAACACGCTCGTTGGATCGGTCAACGAAAAGGCCCTGACCGCATCGTTGACCCGGGGCAATGTCCAGCGCGACGAGAACGGCTTTTTCAACCAGACCGAGCTGACCCAGAAGCTTGAGCTTGCAGGGATGAAGCACCAATTGCTGTACGGCTTTGAATTCGGCCGACAGAGCAAGGATCTGCTGTCATACAGCCGAGCCAATGTGGCAACGGTCTCGCTCTTCAATCCGGTGCTGCCGACTTTGCCGCTGCGCATCGACGGCAAGCCTGCGGCGGACAATCACAGCGTCTTCAAGGTGGCCAGCGCCTACCTGCAGGATCTGGTCACCATCAGTCCTCAGTGGAAGGCGTTGGCCGGTGTGCGCTACGACCGCTTCCAGCAGGAAACGCATGAGCGCCAGCCCGGAAAGCCGGATCTGAGCCGTACGGACACGGCCTGGAGTCCGCGCGTCGGGCTGGTCTATCAGCCCTCGTCGGCGTGGTCCTACTACGCGTCGTGGAGCAAGTCCTTCCAGCCCTCGGGCGAAACCTTTGCGCTGGCGGCCAACAATGCACAGCTGGCTCCGGAGAAAACAACCAGCCAGGAAGTCGGCGTCAAATGGGATCTGCCTGATGGCAAAGCCTCGGTCACGGCCTCGCTGTTCAAGCTCGAGCGCACCAATATCAAGAGCGTCGATCCCACAAGCAACACCGTGGTGCCTCTGGGTGTGCAGCGCACCAACGGGCTGGAGCTGACTTTTGCCGGAGAGATTGCTCCGAGCTGGCAGGTCTGGGCCGGCTACGCTTTCCTCGATGGCGAGATGACCACATCGCCTGCCGTCGATGCCGGCCAGCCGGTCCAGGGCAAGCGCCCCACGCTGACGCCCAGGCAAAGTGCCAACTTATGGGTGACCAAGGCACTGGGCCACGGCTTCGGTCTGGGCGGGGGGCTGAACTATGTCGGTGCCCGGTTCGCCAATCCTGGCAATACCGTGACCTTGCCGGGCTATACCACGGTGGATGCCATGGCCTACTACCGCGTGGGCCCCTGGGATGTGCAGCTCAAGCTCAACAATCTGCTGAATCGTCGCTACATCGTGGCCGGTCATGGCAGTGTGCCCAACCTCAATCTGCCGGGCGCACCGCGCTCGGCCCAGGTGGTGGCGCGCTATCGCTTCTAGAAAAGGTGTGCCATGGGGGTTCGGGCAGGCGGACCTTGACTCCAGCCGCTGCCAGTGGCGACGGCCTGGATGGATAGAGGCCTGATGCTCACAAAAAAGGGTTCAGCAGCCGCCCCAAGCAGCCGCTGAACCCGAACAAAGTGGCAATAAGAACCTGAAGTGATACGTATCAGGCCGCCACAGCCTGCTTCTGGCGCTTGCGCACCATGGTCAGGGCCGTGTCTTCGATCATGTCTTCCTGGCCACCCACCATGCCGCGGCGGCCCAGCTCCAGCAGCAGCTCGCGCGCGGGGATGCCGTACTTGGCTTCGGCACGCTTGGCAAACAGCAGGAAACTGCCGTACACGCCGGCATAGCCCAGGGTCAGCGCGTCGCGGTCGATGCGGATGGGGAAGTCCATCAAGGGCACGACCAGGTCTTCGGCCACGTCCTGGATCTTGAACACGTCCACGCCGGTTTCAATCCCCATGCGCGCGCACACGGCTACCAGCACTTCCATAGGCGTGTTGCCCGCACCGGCGCCCAGGCCGGCAGCCGCAGCGTCGATGCGGTTGGCACCGACTTCCACTGCAGCCAGAGAGTTGGCGATGCCCATGGCCAGGTTGTGGTGGCCATGGAAACCCAGTTCGGTCTCGGGCTTCAGAGCCTGACGCACGGCGGACAGACGCTCTTTCACGTCGTCCGGCAGCATATAGCCGGCCGAGTCCGTGATGTAGATACAGTTGGCGCCGTAGCTTTCCATCAGCTTGGCCTGCTTGACCAGGCCTTCGGCACTGTTCATATGCGCCATCATCAAAAAGCCCACGGTATCCATGCCCATCTTGCGGGCCATGGCGATGTGCTGCTCGGAGACATCGGCCTCGGTGCAATGCGTGGCCACGCGGATGGTGGAGACGCCCAGCTCGTGGGCCATCTTCAGGTGATCGACAGTGCCGATGCCGGGCAGCAAGAGAGCCGAGACCTTGGCCTGCTTCATCAGCGGAATGACGGTGGACAGGTACTCCTCGTCCGTATGTGCAGGAAAGCCGTAGTTGACCGAGCTGCCGCCCAGGCCGTCGCCATGGGTCACTTCAATCAGGGGCACACCAGCGGCGTCCAGTCCCGTGGCCACGGACTTCATCTGTTCCAGGGTCATCTGGTGGCGTTTGGGGTGCATGCCGTCACGCAGCGTCATGTCGTGAACGGTGATCTTCTTACCTTTGAGGGACATGTTTTTCTCCTGGATCAGACAGCAACAGCGGCTTCGGCCAACTCGAAACGGCCGGCGAGGATTTCTTCGGCAAACATCTCGGCCGTGCGCGCCGCAGCGGCGGTCATGATGTCCAGATTGCCCGCGTACTTGGGCAGGTAGTCGCCCAGGCCTTCGACTTCCATATAGATGGAGACGCGGTTGCCGTCGATCACGGGACCGTTGACCAGCTTGTAGCCGGGCACGTATTTCTGCACTTCCTTGATCATGGCGTGCACCGAGGCTTCGATCTCGGCAGGCTTGGGCGTATCCACCGTCAGGCAGTGGATGGTGTCGCGCATGATCAGCGGCGGCTCGGCGGGGTTGATGACGATGATGGCCTTGCCCTTTTGCGCGCCGCCAATCTTTTCCACGGCACCCGATGTGGTGCGCGTGAACTCGTCAATGTTCTTGCGCGTGCCGGGGCCGACCGAGCGGCTCGATACCGTGGCCACGATTTCGCCATAGCTCACGGCCTGCACGCGCGAAACCGCCGCCACCATGGGGATGGTGGCCTGGCCGCCGCAGGTGACCATGTTCACGTTCATGGCCTTTTCTGCAACCTTCTCGGCCAGATTCACGCTGGGAACGCAATAGGGACCGATGGCAGCGGGCGTCAGGTCGATCATCAGCACGCCCAGCTCGTTGAGCTTGCGGCTGTTTTCGGCGTGGACATAGGCGCTGGTAGCGTCAAAGGCGATCTGGATGCCGTCTTCCTTGACGAAGGGCAGCAGGCCGTCCACACCGTCGGCAGTGGTCTTGATGCCCATCTCGCGGGCACGCTTGAGACCATCGGACTCAGGGTCGATGCCGACCATCCACACAGGCTCCAGTATGGGGGAACGCTGCAGTTTCATGAGCAGATCGGTACCGATATTGCCGGGGCCGATCAGTGCGCACTTGATCTTTTTTTGCGTCATGGTTTCTTACTCGGTGAATTGAATGGAACAAGTACCCATGCCTTCGATGACCATGTCGAAACGGTCGCCGGCGGCGGCGGGCACCAGGGGGGCGAGAGAGCCAGAGAGAATCACTTCACCGGCTTTGAAAGGAATGCCAAAAGCGCCCAATGTGTTGGCCAGCCAGGCTACGGCTTCAGCAGGGTGGCCCTGCACGGCACTGCCCAGGCCAGAGCCTGCTGGCTGGCCGTTCCGTCGCATCTCCATGGCGGCAGCGGCCAGATCCAGCGAAGCCGGATCTGTATGCTGCTTGCCGATCACGAAGACGCCGCAGGAAGCGTTGTCGGCCACGGTGTCCTGGATCTTGATCTTCCAGTCCTTGATGCGCGAATCGACGATCTCGAAGCAGGGGGCGACCCACTCGGTGGCGGCCAGCACGTCTTCCTTGGTCACCCCCGGGCCTTGCAGATCCTTCTTGAGCATGAAGGCGATCTCGCCCTCGGCGCGGGGCTGGATCAGGCCGGATGCCTTGAGCGAGACGGCTGCGCCGTCTTCAAACTGCATGCTGTCTGTGAGAAAGCCGAAGTCGGGCTGGTGCACATTCAGCATGTCCTGCACGGGCTTGGAGGTCACGCCTATCTTCTTGCCGATCACACGTTCGCCCGATGCTTCGCGCAGGCGCAGCATGTGCAGGGAGATGTGATAGGCGTCTTCCACCGTCATTTCGGGGTGGCTGTCGGTCAGCGGTGCCAGTGTCCTGGCGGTGCGCAGCGCGTCATACAGGCGCCGACCCTGGGTTTCGGTGAATGACAGATCAAGTTCGGTGGTGCTCATGGATTCAACCGTTTTTCATGAAGTCTATGCAGGTGCGGTTGAACATCTCGCGATGCTCGACCTGCACCCAGTGGCCGCACTGGTTGACCAGCACCACGCGACAGTTCTTGATGCCCTTGGCCAGCTTGTCGGCACCGCCCACGGGGTTGAAGGCGTCCTGCATGCCCCAGAACCCCAGCACATTGCACCTGAGTTCAGGCAGCTGCTCGGTCATATTGGGGATGTACAGGCGCTGGCGCGAGGCCTCGGTCTGGGTCAACGCAATCGGGGCGCGTTCATTGATGATTTCGTCCGTCAGCAGCGACTGGTCCACCACCTGCATGCTCATGACGGCGCGCATGGCTTCGGGGCCGGTCTTGCCCGACTTGTAGACATTGAACATATTGGCAATGCCGGGCATGGCCATATAGGCTTCAAACTCTTCCACGCCACCGGGTGCCATGAGGATCAGGCTCTTGACGTCCTCGGGGTACTTGAGCGCATAGCCCAGCGCCACCGCACCGCCCAGCGAGTTGCCCAGCAGGGTGATGTTTTTCAGGCCCAACTGCTCCACCAGTCCCTTGACGCCGGCGATGAAGAAATCCATGTCGTACTGCCTGGGCTCCTCGGTCTTGGACGAGAGGCCGTAACCGAGCAGGTCGGGAACGATGGAGCGAAAGCCGGCCGCAGCAAACTCGGGGTAGTTGCCCTTGAAGTTGCTGTAGCCGCTGGCACCGGTGCCAGCACCGTGCAGGAAGATTACCGGGTCACCCGATCCCTGTTCGTGGTAGTGAACGCGCTGAGGATGACCGGCCACATTGCCGATGTCCACATACTTGCCTTCTGGGATGGAAAATTGGCTCATCTCTGTTCTTTATGCTTGGAGTGGATAGGCGAAGGCTGTCTCCTGCCTTCGGGTGAGGAATCTTGGATGACGAGGCTTATCAAGCCCTGGCTTGCCAAAGCTTGGGCAGGCCGGGATCGGTGGCGGCAATCGCCTTTTTGAGCAGATTGCGCAGCGTGGCTGCTTCCATCTCGCCAAGGCTTGCTATCAAATCGGTTTCCACGGCTTTGGCTGCGGCCAGCACACGCAAGATGGCTTCGTTGCCCAGGGGCGTGAGCTGCAGCGACTCGGCGCGCTCGCGGCTTTCTTCCACCCAGCCCTTGCTGATCAGCGACTGCAGGGCCACGGCTCCGATGTCGGTGCCGGTGTAGGCCATGTGAGACGCAATTTCGGCAGGCGACTGAGGCTGTTGGATGCTCAGCAGCGAGAGCACGTAAAAATCGGCATCGGTCATGCCGTAAGCCGCCATGGGCTTGCGCAAGCCGCTCAGGAATTGAAAGTGCGCGCGGCCCATCAAATATCCGATCAGGTTTTCCGAGTAGGCGGTATTGGTGTCTGCGGCCGGTTCGCTGGCCACGGCGTTGGCCTTGCGTGAAGCCAGGGCGTAACCGCCGGTCACGTAGAGCAGGGGAGGGTGTGGGTTGGCGTCGTAGTCGGTCACCTCGCCCACAAAGATGATGTGGTCGCCGCCGTCGTACTGAAATGCCGTCTTGCACCTGAAGCGCGCGCTGCAGTCCTGCAGCAGCGGGGCATGGGCCGCCTCGGAGTCCAGCGACAGGCCGGAGAACTTGTCTTCGCCAGCACGGGCAAAGCGGTTCGACAGGGCCTCTTGCTCGTTGGAGAGGATGTGCACATTCCAGGTGTCGGCGTTCTGGAACACAGGCAGGCTGCGGGCGTTCTTGGCCAGGCTCCACAAAACCATGGGGGGCTCCAGCGAAACCGAGTTGAAGCTGTTGGCCGTGATTCCTACAGGCTCGCCATTCTCTGCACGGGTGGTGACGATGGTGACCCCGGTGCCAAACATGCCCAGGGCGCGGCGAAAGTCTTTGGGGTCGAAGGTTGCTGCAGTGCTTTGCATGGGGTGAATGTCTCCTTGGTGCAAGAGTGCTGCGAACAGGGCTTTTATGAATCCTTCACATGGACTAGCAGCGCAAAACAGGGCTTGGTGTTTGTCCTAGGCTCCGTGTTTTTGCTGTGCGGGATCAGGCTTTGGAGAGGTCCGCAAACGCCTGCTTCATCGTTAGTCTGATCGGACGATGAACGGAAAATTGCATGGTGAGAGCATTTCTGTCATAGGCGAAAAGGCCTTGCCCACCACACCACAAGCCGTCCGGTGGAGCGGCAACTGGAGACCTGAATGAACACAATGACAGATAACTACCTCACCCCTGATGCGCTGGCCGTGATCGAGCGTGCCAAGGCCCTGGCGCCCAAGCTGGCGGCGCGCGCGCAGCAGGCGGATCGCGAAGGAAAGATCAGCGACGAAACCGTTCAGGAGATGGCTGAGGCGGGTCTGTTCCGTGTGCTGCAGCCCAAGCGCTGGGGTGGCTATGAAATGGATCCCCGTGTGTTCTACAGCGTGCAGATGGAGCTGGCCAAGGGCTGCATGTCCACGGCCTGGATTTACGGGGTGGTCGGCGTTCACCCCTGGCAGCTGGCGCTCTTCCCCGACCAGGCCCAGCAGGATGTGTGGGGCAAGGATAACGGCGTGCGCATCGCCTCGACCTATATGCCTACTGGCAAGGCCGAGCCCGTGGAAGGCGGATTCAGGTTCAACGGTCGCTGGAGCTTTTCCACCGGCTCCAAGCATTGCGACTGGCTGTTTCTCGGCGGTCTGCTGCCCAAGCGTGATGGCACGTCTGGCCTGGAGCATGTGACTTTTCTGGTGCCCAAGGCGGACTACCGCATTGAGGACAACTGGGATGTGCTGGGCCTGCGCGGCACAGGCAGTCATGACATCGTGGTGGAAAACGCGTTTGTCCCGGCACATCGCATCCAGTACACCAACGACCACAGCGATGTGGGCTGCCCCGGCCGCACCGAAAACACCAGCTGGCTGTTCCGCATCCCCTTTACCCATGTGTTCCAGCGTGCGGTGTCCACCGCCTGCCTGGGCGCGCTGGAAAGCGCCATCGCGTCGTTCACCGAGCGCGCGACGGCGCACATTGGAAAGCATGGCAACAGGATGGCCGAGGACGTGAACGCCCAGACGGCCGTGACCGAAGCCACGATTGCGCTGGACCAGCTCAAGATGGTGCTGTTCCGCAATTACGCACGCATTGTGGATGCGGCCAAGACTGGTATTCAGCTGACGCTGGAAGAGCGTCTGCTGCAGCGTGCTCAGGCGTCATACGTTCCCAAGCTGACGGGCTTTCATGCCAATGAGCTGATGCGTGCCTGCGCAGCCAGCGGTACTTTCAAGAACAATCCCATCGAGCGCATCTTCCGCGACATCCATCAGGGACGTACCCACATTGCGAACAACACGGATGCCTATGTGCGCGCCTATGGCTCGCATGTGCTGGGCATTCCCAACCAGGAACCCTTTGTCTGATTGAATTCAGGCCAGGCTGCGGCAGCGCTCTCACAACGGAGGCTGCCGCCAGCGTGTATTTGCGACAGTCCATCCATAGAACAAAAGATTGACGGAGACAAGGTATGGCAGAACAAGAATATGACCTGATCGTCGTGGGGTCGGGGGCAGGTGCCATGTTGGGCGCCATTCGCGCGCAGGAGCAGGGCCTCAAGACTCTGGTGGTGGAGAAGACAGAGCTGTTTGGCGGCACTTCGGCCCTGTCGGGGGGGGGGCATCTGGATCCCGCTCAATTACGATCAGAAGACCGCTGGCATCAAGGACGATCTGGAAACCGCATTTGGCTATATGAAGCGCTGTGTGCGCGGCATGGCGACGGACGACCGCGTGCTGGCCTATGTGGAAACCGCCAGCAAGATGGCCGAGTACCTGCGCCAGATCGGCATCCCTTATCGCGCCATGGCCAAGTATGCGGATTACTACCCCCATATCGAAGGCTCCAGGCCCGGCGGCCGCACCATGGATCCGGTTGACTTCAATGCCGCCAGACTAGGTCTGGCGGCGCTGGAAACCATGCGCCCCGGCCCTCCCGGCAACCAGTTGTTCGGCCGCATGAGCATCAGTGCCTTCGAGGCGCATTCCATGCTCTCGCGCGAGCTCAAGTCGCGCTTCACCATCCTGGGCATCATGCTCAAGTATTTTCTGGACTACCCCTGGCGCAACAAGACCAGGCGCGATCGTCGCATGACGGGCGGCCAGGCGCTGGTGGCAGGCCTGCTGACTGCTGCCAACAAGGTCGGTGTCGAGATGTGGCGCAACTCTCCGCTCAGGGAGCTGGTGCAGGATGCATCGGGCCGTGTGACGGGTGTCATCGTTGAAAGGAATGGTCAGCGCCAGCAGATCAACGCCAGACGTGGCGTGTTGTTGGGTGCTGGTGGCTTTGAGCGCAATCAGGAGATGCGCGACCAGTATCTGAACAAGCCCACCAAGGCAGAGTGGACGGCCACTCCAGTGGGAGGCAATACCGGCGATGCTCACCGGGCCGGTCAGGCCGTGGGCGCGCAGCTGGCGCTGATGGACTGGTCCTGGGGCGTGCCCACCATGGATGTTCCCAAGGAGCCGGCCTTTCGCGGCATTTTCGTGGAGCGCTCGCTGCCGGGGTGCATGGTGGTCAACAGCAGGGGGCAGCGCTTTCTCAACGAGTCCGGCCCTTATCCGGAGTTTCAGCAGGCCATGCTGGCCGAACATGCCAAGGGCAATGGCGGCGTGCCTGCATGGCTTGTGTTCGACGCCAGCTTCCGCGCGCAAAACCCCATGGGGCCGCTGATGCCTGGCTCGGCCGTGCCGGACAGCAAGGTGCGCAAGAGCTGGCTGAACAATGTCTACTGGAAGGGCGAGACGCTGGAGGATCTGGCGCGCCAGATCGGCGTGGACGCCGCTGGCCTGCAGGACAGTGCGCGCCGCATGACCGAATACGCCAGAGCTGGCAAGGATCTGGACTTTGACCGGGGCGGCAATGTGTTTGACCGCTACTACGGCGATCCGCGTCTCAAGAATCCCAACCTCGGCCCCATCGAGAAAGGTCCGTTCTACGCCATGCGCCTGTGGCCCGGCGAGATCGGCACCAAGGGGGGGGCTGCTTACCGATAGAGAGGGGCGTGTGCTCGACACGCAAGGCAGGATCATCGAGGGGCTGTACTGCGTGGGCAACAACTCCGCCTCCGTCATGGGGCCGGCCTACGCCGGCGCTGGCTCCACCCTGGGGCCAGCCATGACTTTTGCCTTTCGCGCCGTGGCCGACATGCTAGGCAAACCCTTGCCGCTTGAGAACCCGCATCTGCTGGGCAAGACGGTTTGATCAGGAGGCGCGGAAATGTCCAATTTCAAAAAGCATGTCAGCACCATCAATCCTGTGGGTGCAGTCTTGGATGTGCGGTCGGCCGATGAGGTTCAGTGGTCCGATGCCAGCGATGTGGTGGTGGTCGGCTGGGGAGGCGCAGGTGCCAGTGCAGCGATTGAGGCGCGCGAGCAGGGGGCCGAAGTTCTGGTGATAGACCGCTTCAGCGGCGGCGGTGCCAGTGTGCTGTCGGGTGGTGTGGTCTATGCCGGTGGCGGTACCAGGTACCAGAAGGAGGCGGGCTTCGAGGACTCACCCGAAGCCATGACTGCCTACCTCAAGCATGAGGTCAATGGTGTGGTCAGTGACGAGACACTGGCTCGCTTCAGCCGCGACAGCGTGGCCAACCTGAATTGGCTGGAAAAGCAGGGCGCTACCTTTGCGTCGACCATGCCTGCGTACAAGACCTCCTATCCGACCGATGGCCTGTATCTGTACTACTCGGGCAACGAGGTGGTGCCCGCCTACGGCAACCCGCAACTGGTCAAGAAGCCTGCTCCGCGCGGTCATCGCGTGGTGGCCAAGGGGCAGTCGGGAGCGACGTTCTTTGCCGCGCTGCAAAAATCCACATTGGCGCACGGAGCCCGCACATTGACGCAGGCCCGTGTCCAGCGCCTGGTGCGCGAAAAGGACAGTGGCCGTGTATTGGGCGTGGAGGTGATGGTGTTGCCCGAAGGCGATCCACGTACCGAACGCCACAAGAAGCTCGATGAGCTGGTGGCCAAGTGGCGTTTGTATCAGGCACCACGTGCCCAGGCGGGTCGTCGTGAAGCTGCGCAGATCGAAAGCGAGATCGGCGAGAAGCGCTACATCCGTGCTCGCAAAGGTGTGGTGCTGTCCACTGGCGGCTATATCTTCAATTCGGAGTTGCTGGAACGGCATGCGCCGGCTTACAAGCCCGGCTGGCTGACCGGTGCTGCGGGCTGCGATGGCTCTGGTCTGCGCCTCGGGCAATCCGTGGGAGGGATCGCTCAGGATCTGAACAATATCTCGGCCTGGCGCTTCATCACCCCACCCTCGGTCTGGCCCAAGGGTCTGGTGGTCAACACCAAAGGCGAGCGCTTCTGCAATGAACAGGTCTACGGTGCCAAGCTTGGCTACGAGATGATGGAAAAGCAGGGGGGACAGGCTTGGCTCATCATTGATAGCAAGCTGCGCAGGCAGGCTGCGTGGCAGTGCCTGTTTGGCGGTTTGTGGGCCTTCCAGTCCATGCCCGCGCTGGCGCTGATGTACAAGGTCGCGATCAAGGGCAAATCTGTCGCCGATCTGGCCAAAAAGCTTCGCATGGATGCAACAGTGCTGCAGCTCCAGTTCGATCGCGCCAATGCCGCTGCACGCGGTGAGATCGAAGACCCGTTGGGCAAGTCCCAGGACATGCGCCATGAGTTCAAGGGCGGCTCGCTGTTTGCCATCGATATCTCCATCAGCCAGAAGATGTTCCCGCTGGCCGTCCTGAGCCTGGGGGGCCTCAAGGTCAACGAGGACAACGGTGCAGTGATTGACGGTGCCGGCTATGACATTCCCGGGCTGTATGCCGCGGGGCGCACCGCCATTGGTGTGGCTTCCTCGCGTTATGTGAGCGGCTTGTCCCTGGCCGACTGCGTGTTCTCGGGCCGTCGAGCGGGCAAGGCGGCTGCACTGGAAGGGGGCGAGCCCCCTGCTGCCCAGGCAGCGTGTCCGCAGGCAAGCGCTGTGGAGAGCGTCAGTTCCTGACCCCGTGGATTGGGGACGATCTTGTGCCGGGGCGCCAGTGCAAGGTTGCACAAAAGAGTGAGTGAGTAAGGGGTAAGAAGAAATGAGCAGTGAAGCCACAACAACCGCATCGCGGTATCACCCGCTGCGCGTGCGCGCGGTGATTGACGAGACGCACGATACCAAGTCAATTGTGTTCGAGGTGCCAGAGGCTCTGGCTGAGCAATTCAGCTATCGTCCCGGCCAGTTTCTGACTCTGCGACTGCCTATCGAGGGCCGCTATGTGCCTCGCTGCTACTCCATGTCCAGTGCCCCGATGCTCGACGATGCCTTGCGGGTGACTGTCAAGCGCGTCGACAAGGGACGAGGCTCCAACTGGGTTTGCGACAGGGTTCAGGTGGGTGACTCCATCGAGCTGATGCCTCCCTCGGGCCTGTTCTCGCCCCGGAATCTGTCTCAGAACTTTTTGCTGCTGGCCGGTGGCAGCGGAATCACACCGGTGTTCTCCATCTTGCGCACCGTACTCAAGCAGCATCAGGGCAATGTGGTGCTGTTCTATGCCAACCGCGATGAGCGCTCGGTGATCTTCAAGAAGGACCTGCAGCAGCTGGCGGCCGAGTATCCGGATCGCCTGCAGGTCATTCACTGGCTGGACTCCGTGCAAGGCGCGCCTTCGCAGAAGCAGCTCGCAGCCTGGGCCACGCCCTGGGTGGCCGATGCAGGTCAGGCCTTTATCTGCGGGCCGGGCCCCTTCATGGATGCCGCGCAGGCCGCGATGATCGAGGCCGGCATGCCTGCCGAGCAGGTACATGTGGAGCGCTTTGTCTCTCTGCCTGACGAGGAGACTCTGCATCTGATGCAGGAGGCAACTGCTCCCGTGGAGGCTGCTGTCGACCAGGCACTGGTGCAGCTGCGTCTGGACGGCGAGGAATACGAATTCAACTGCAGTGGCACGGAGACCATTCTGGAGGCCGGACTGCGCGCCGGCATCAATGTGCCCTACTCCTGCCAGGCCGGCATGTGCGCATCCTGCATGTGCCAGGTGCAGGACGGCAGCGTACATCTGCGACACAACGAAGTGCTGGATGCCAAGGATCTGTCCAAGAAGTGGACGCTGGCCTGTCAATCCGTGCCCACCAGCGAAAAGCTGCGCGTCAAATTTCCGGAGTAACTTATGTCGAATACCAACCAGAACGCGATGCCCGAGTCTTCGCTGACCTTGCCCGGCATGCTGGCTGACGTGGTCAGCCGCTTTGCCGGTCGCGCGGCGATTGTCGAAAACGGCAAATCCATCAGCTATGCCCAGCTGCAGCAGCTGAGCCGCCTGGCCGCACGTGCCTTGATGAGTCTGGGCGTGCAGGCTGGCGATCGTGTGGCTCTGTGGGCACCGAATCTCAGCGAGTGGATCGTTGCCGCCTGCGGTGTGCATGCTGCGGGCGGCGTGCTGGTGCCCTTGAACACCCGCATGAAGGGCGCCGAGGCTGCCGATATTCTCGAGCGCAGCCGTGCCAGGGTGCTGGTGTGCGTGGGCGACTTTCTGAACAACTACTACCCGGATCTGCTGAACGGCCTGCGTCCTGTCACATTGCAGCAGGTGGTGGTACTCGGTGACAAGGTGCTGCCCAGCGCGGATATGAACTGGGCGCAGTTCATGGCCAGGGCCGATGACACGACTGCCGAAGCCCAGCAGCAGCGTGAAGCCCGGATCAAGCCTGACGATACGGCCGATCTGATGTTCACTTCCGGCACCACGGGACGCCCCAAGGGAGTGATGTGCGCGCACCGCCCGACGATCCTGGCTTTCAAGGCCTGGTCGGATGTGGTGGGTTTGACCGAAGGCAGCCGATACCTGATCGTCAATCCGTTCTTTCATACCTTTGGCTACAAGGCCGGCTGGGTGGCAGCCTTGCTGCAGGGCTCTACCGTCTATCCCGAGCAGGTATTTGATGCGCAAGCGATCTTGCATCGCATCGAGAGCGACCGTATCAGCTTTCTGCCCGGGCCGCCCACTCTGTTTCTGTCCATGCTGGCGCATCCGGGGCTCAAGAATTTCGATCTGAGTTCGCTGAAGTCCTCCGTGACCGGTGCTTCCACGGTACCTCCCATTCTCATCAAGCGCATGCGCGAGGAGCTGGGCATCGTGAATGTCACCACGGCCTACGGCCTGACGGAGTGCGGTGGCTGTGCCACGCTCTGCGAGCCCTCCGACAATGTGGAAACCGTGGCCAATACCTGTGGCAAGGCCCTGCCGGGGACCGAGGTGCGCTGTGTGGATGAGCAAGGGCAGCCTGTTGCCCCAGGTGAAGCGGGGGAGGTGCTGCTGCGCGGCTACCACATCATGCAGGGCTACTTCGAGGATGAGAAGGCCACGGCAGAAACCATTGATGCCGATGGCTGGTTGCATACAGGCGATGTGGGAGTGCTTGACGAGCGCGGCTATCTGCGTATTACCGACCGCCTCAAGGATATGTTCATCGTGGGCGGCTTCAACTGCTACCCAGCAGAAATCGAGCGCATGCTGTCCAACCACCCCGATGTGGCACAGGTTGCCGTGGTCGGGGTGGCCGACGAGCGCATGGGCGAGGTAGGCTGTGCCTGCGTGGTGACACGCAACGGCGTGACACTGGACCAGGAGGCCTTCATCGCCTGGTGCCGCGCCAATATGGCCAACTACAAGGTACCGCGCTTTGTCCTCCAGCTCGATGGCCTGCCCGTCAACGCATCCAACAAGGTGCAAAAGCGCGATCTGCTGCAGATCGTCAAGGTCAGGCTTGAGTCTGTACCTCAGCCTGCCTGAACAGGGCTATCTGAAAAAGCCATACGGTTTCGAAACCGGCTCAAAATCGTGGCTATAATTCAAGTCTGCTCTGTAAGGCGAACAGCTTTGCAGAAATGCGGGAATAGCTCAGTTGGTAGAGCGATACCTTGCCAAGGTATAGGTCGACGGTTCGAACCCGTTTTCCCGCTCCAGATTTTGAAAAGGGAAGCAAAAGCTTCCCTTTTTTATTGCTTTGGTCGCATGGCTGATGCAATACTTCTCGCTGGCGCCCTGCGCCGGTTGTGAAGTGGGCCCCGATGGTGAAATTGGTAGACACTGCAGACTTAAAATCTGCCGCTTTTAACGAAGCGTACCGGTTCGATTCCGGTTCGGGGCACCAGAATTGAAAAGCCTGCTATATCTTTTGTAGCGGGCTTTTTTATTTGTGACTTGAGTAGCCGTTGCTGCCCGCAGTCTTGCTGAAGGTGGGAAAATTCAGTCACTGCGATGCCGTAGGGCTGTGGGCGTCAAGGCTTGGCCAAGGCGCTTGGAAAAGTCCTGGCTTCGATGCAATATGGCTTGCAGTTCTGTCATGCTGACGAGGCCTGCACTCCCAGAGAAAAAAGATGTCTAGTTACAACGCTGCTTTTGAAATTCATGTCCACGGACAGGTTCTGCTCCGTGCTGATGTTACGTATGAGCAGCTGCAAGATGCATTGCGTCCCTTGTGGGCCTATGCTGGTGCGCGCTCATTGACCGACGGCGAGGGAAGTCTCTATGAAGAAGAGCCTGGCATTCAGTTCGACGCCAAGGAGCATCTGTTGCAGATGTGCTGGACCGTGCGTGGTGACGATGATTTTCGTCAGTCCCTGGACGATATGTGCATGGGCCTGAACGAGCTGGCCGAGCAGGGCTCGCCCATCGAGGTGACCTTCTACGACACCGAGTTCGACGAGGAAGAGGCTCCTGCCGAGGCCCAGAGTCGCGATGACTTCCTGATGCTGTTTGTCGGTCCCAATCCCGCAGCCATCATGCAGGTGCAGCGCGATCTGCTGGTGCAGGATGTCATCAACATGATGGAGCGTCACTTTGACGGTGCAGAGCTCGGCGGAGTGGTGCAGGAGATCGACAAGCTGTTCTCGCAGCGCTTCGAAGCCCTGGTCAGCTCGCTGGAGCTGGGCAAGCCGCCGCGTGGTGGATCGGGGGGCTCGGCCTCCGGTCATGGCGGCAATCGCCGCCCGCGCCATCTGCATTGATTCCTTCGATCATCCGCTGTCAAAGCCCTCTGTGCTGCAGTCCCGAGACTGTGGCGGAGGGCTTGTCTTTTGTCATGAAGCCCATTCCTACACCCAAGTATTCAGGAGCCGTGACCCAGCAGTTGCGCAAGGACAGGGCTGCGCGCGCCAGCATGGGCGAAGAAGGGGTGAATGCATCCATGCCTCTGGCATTGCCCTATCTCTCGGGCTACGCGCCATCGCTGCAGAATCAGGTGCGCGACTGGCTGCTCGCGGGCAGGGCCGCTGACTGGCTGCTGCGCAAATATCCGCAGGCCCACGCGGTTCGCACGGACAGGGCGCTCTATGACTATGTCGATGCGCTCAAGGCGCAATATCTGCGCAATGCAGGGCAGTTGCACAAGGTGGCCTACGACAGCAAGATTCATGTGGTGCGCAATGCCCTGGGTCTGCATACGCGGCGTGCGATTGCGCATGGCGGCAGGCTCAATGCGCGGCACGAGATTCATGTGGCGGCCATGTTCAAGCAGGCGCCAGATGCCTTTTTGCGCATGATTTGCGTGCATGAGCTCGCGCATATCCGCATCATGGATCACGACAAGGCTTTTTATCAGTTATGCACGCATATGGAGCCTGATTACCATCAGTTGGAGTTCGATGTGCGTTTTTATCTCAGTTATCTGGATCAGGGCGGCGAGCTGCTCTGGAGCTGATGGCGCAGATCAGGCGGGGGTGGGCACTGCGCTGGGCGAGCACACGTTGACGGCCAGGCTGCAGCCTTCGGGTAGCTCCAGCCAACGCTGGGCTGCGGCTTGCATGGCCGTCAGGCGCCCGGTCGTCATGAGCTGAATCTGATCGGCCTGGGCCAGCTGCAGCGATCCATCGGTCTCGGCTCCCAGCAGATTGCGCTGCTCCAGCATGCGCCGGGTCTGGCGTGCCACGGGGGCACCCGTGTCCAGGAGCTGAATATCGGGCCCCAGCAGGGCACGCAAATCATCCTTGACGAACACATAGTGGGTGCAGCCCAGCACCAGCGTATCCATCTGTCCTGTCTTAAGGCCGAAACTCCCTAAAGCGCTTGTGTACTTTGCGCACAGCGCTCTGATTTCCGTGGCGCTTGCATCCTCGGGCAATGCCTGCTCCGTGCTTTGCTCGATCGCCCTGGCCAGGCCGTCGCAGGCTTGGAGGTGAAACTCGGCGCGTTGCCCATGCTCCGACACCAGGCGTGCCACACGCTGGCTGGAGATGGTGCCCCGGGTGGCCATCACTCCCACATGATGGGTCTGGCTGGAAAAAGAGGCAGGTTTGATAGCCGGTTCCACGCCAATGACGGGCAGTTGCGGCAGGCGTTCGCGCAACAGTTCCACGGCCGCAGCGGTGGCAGTATTGCAGGCAATCACGAGAATCTTGATGTCGTGCTGCTCCAGCAGGTATTTCGCAATGGCTAGGCTGCGCTCCTGCACGAACGCATCGCCGCGTGCATCGCCATAGGGTGCATTGCCGCTGTCGGCCAGATAGACAAACTGCTCGTGCGGCAGCTCATGGCGCAGTGCCTGCAGCACGCTGAGGCCGCCCACACCGCTATCAAAAATACCGATGGGGGAGTGAGGAGTGGGCATGGTGCAAGAGGTAGGTGGAGGCGATGGTGCGGCCGTCAGTATGCGCCGCTTTGGGTGCCGGCGGCGCCTCCAGGGCTATGGTTTATCAGGGATTCGGGCTGTCCTGGTCTGCAGGCAAGCCGCAGACCGGGCAGAAATTATCACCATGACCGACTTTATGCCCGGCCGGGCAGTGGCGGATCTTGAGCATGGCAGGCAGGTTCCAGCTCGAGAAGAAGATGCAAAACGCCATGCCGTAGAAGATCATCCAGTGGCCCGAGAACACGCGCAAGCCGTGCTGCTGCTCGGCCATGCCTCCCGCAATGCCGAGAAAAAAGTTGGCAAAAGCGTAAATGAAGACCGCATAGGCAGTGTTGCGCATCCAGGAGGGGCAGCCTGCGAGCACCTTCTTCCAGGAAAACTGCAGGCGATTGCCGTTGTTGATGCGCTGAGCAATCAGTGCCGCAGGCATCCAGACGGCAAAAATCCCGATGGTCATGGCGCTTGTGAATGTCTCCAGGACATCTTGAGGTAAGTGTGTTTCAAGTACATCGATCTGCCCTGCAAATGCTGCCAAATGTGTGATTGCACTGAGTGCAAAGCCCATTCCGGAAATCAGCATCAGTGGTGGCAGAAGAATTTGCATGGCGGCTTGAGAAGAAAAAAGGAGCTGAAAGCGCTTATTTACTGATGGTTTCAGCATTAAATAAGATGTTTTTCTATTGTGGCACAGCGGTCAGTGCTCATCTTTTTTGCTGTGAGGCCGCCAGACGAATGCTGTCCACAAGCCTGCCAAAGTAGCTTTTGCGCATGGACAGCGAAGCGGGCAATGGGGCAGATGGCAGGCTGTCGTAGCCATCTTCATCAATGCAGAATTCGAAAAACAGGTAGTCAACTTCGGGTAGCTTGAGCTGATGGCGGCAGGCGTGGCGGCCCGAGCCCCGTTTTTTTTTCGGCCATGGTCTGCATGCTGATATTGCTTCCCAGGATCGCCGTGTAGGCCATGGGCAGGGTGGCTGCCAGGTTGAGCCAGAGCATGAAAGCCATGAAAGCGGTGCATAGCAAGGCCATCAGCCAGCGCTTGATGGGGCCGTAGCTGAGCCAGGGGCCTGCGGGTTGCCAAAGTCCCAGCCTATGGAGTCGTCGCAACCAGATGCCGGCTGCTGCGGTAAATGCCAGCGCCAGATACAGCGCGATCAGTTGCCAATGCGCATCGGGTATGAAGCTGCGCCAGAAAATGGGGGCGAGTGCGCCCATCATCACCGCCATGAAAGCGACGATCAGCCATTTCTGTGGATTGGAGGTTTCAGGTTTCCAGAGCCAGTTCATGCTTGTTGCATCTGTTGGGGTGCTGTCGGTAGTTTGATTCAAAGAGTTTTTCGCATACGCGCGTTGCTCAGGGCAATGCCACGTACGACAGGGGTTTGACGGCGCTGTAGCTCAAAGCCGAAATGTGCGAAGAAAGCCTGGGCATTGAGACTGACATCGGCGGTCAGCTCAGGCAGGCCGTTTTGCCGTGCTGCTAGTTCGATATGTGCAAGCAGCAATCGGCCCACGCCTTGGCGCGCGTATTGCGGAGCTACAAAAAAGTGGTCGATATAGCCATTGGTCTGCAGATCGGCATAACCCATGGGTAAGTCATTGGCGCAGACGGCGACAAAAGGCTTGAGTGCCTGGATGCGCTGGCGCCACTCCATCCAGTCGGGATGTTGGGGCGCCCAGGCGTCAAGCTGCGCCTGGCTGTAGTGATTCACTGCCAGCTGATGAACAGCACCGTGAAACACCTGCCATAGCGCGATTTCATCTCCGGGACGATAGCTGCGTACATGCATGGGTTGGCAGATTGATTGAGTTTGGCAAAAATGTTTTGCAGCAGCAGAGGTATGACATCGGTGCAGCGCGCAAGGGCGGCTGTGGAAGCATTTCTTTATCTGCATGCAACCCGCTGTTTTGATGAATTTTCTGTCATCAATTAAGGATGAACGGTGGTCTAAAGTCTGTGAAATGCTCAGGTTTTTATAGCGGAAAAAATAACGTCAACCTCTAGAATGATCCGCCCATGCCCTTGATATACCTCATCCTCCTACCTTTTGCAGGCAGCCTTCTGGCTGCTTTATTGCCGGCGAATGCGCGCAATACTGAATCAACACTCGCGGGTGTCATTGCGCTGATATGCGCAATTCAGGTAGGGATGCTGTTCCCGGAAATGGCCGATGGAGCGGTGCTCAGGCAGGAGATTTCCTGGCTGCCGGCGCTGGGGCTGAATCTGGTGATCCGCATGGACGGGTTCGCCTGGCTGTTCTCCATGCTGGTCTTCGGCATTGGTGCGCTGGTGGTGCTTTACGCGCGCTACTACATGTCGCCCACTGATCCTGTACCGCGCTTTTTCTCGTTTTTTCTGGCCTTCATGGGGGCCATGGCGGGGGTGGTGCTCTCGGGAAACATCATTCAACTGGTATTTTTCTGGGAACTGACCAGTCTTTTTTCGTTCCTGCTGATCGGCTACTGGTATCACCGCAAGGATGCGCGCCGAGGTGCACGCATGGCTTTGACGGTCACGGGAACGGGCGGGCTGGCCATGCTGGTGGGCATGCTGGTACTGGGTCATATCGTAGGCAGCTATGACCTCGACAACGTGCTGGCGGCAGGGCAGCAGATTCGCGATAGTCACCTCTATCTGTTGGCATTGGTGCTGATTTTGCTTGGTGCACTAACGAAAAGTGCCCAATTTCCATTTCAGTTCTGGCTGCCAAACGCCATGGCGGCTCCCACGCCCGTGTCGGCCTATCTGCACTCGGCCACCATGGTCAAGGCCGGCGTGTTTCTGCTGGCACGGCTGTGGCCGGTGCTGGCAGACACCGATGCATGGTTCTGGCTGGTTGGTGGAGCCGGCGCCATGACGCTGCTGATTGGCGGTTATTGCGCGATGTTCCAGCATGATCTCAAGGGTTTGCTGGCTTATTCAACGATCTCGCATCTGGGGCTGATTACCTTGCTGCTGGGCCTGAACAGCAAGCTGGCTGCCGTGGCGGCAGTGTTTCACATCATGAACCATGCGACCTTCAAGGCTTCGCTGTTCATGGCGGCGGGCATTGTGGACCATGAAAGCGGCACGCGTGACATCCGGCGCCTGTCGGGTCTGCGCTTCATGATGCCGATCACGGCCACGCTGGCCTGTGTGGCCAGTGCCGCCATGGCCGGTGTGCCCTTGCTCAACGGCTTCATCTCCAAGGAGATGTTCTTTGCCGAGACCGTCTATCTGGATGCAGCACCCTGGGTCAAGACTGTGCTGCCCGTGGTTGCGACCGTGGCGGGCATGTTCAGCGTGGCCTATTCGCTGCGCTTTACGTTCGATGTCTTTTTTGGGCCCCAGGCAAACGATCTCCCTCACGAGCCGCACGAGCCGCCGCACTGGATGCGTGTACCGGTGGAGCTGCTCGTGCTGGCTTGCCTGATCGTCGGCATTTTCCCGGCCTGGGCGGTGGGCGGTTTTCTGGCTGTCGCTGCAACTCCAGTCGTAGGAGGTGACTTGCCGCAGTACAGCCTGGCCATCTGGCATGGCTGGAATATGCCGCTCATCATGAGTCTGGTGGCGCTGGCCGGTGGTATCTTGCTCTACACCATGCTGCGCTGGCAGCGCACGGTCGGACACTTTGATACGACGCCCGTGCTGGGCCGTGTCAGCGGTCGCAGGATTTTTGAGAATCTGCTGGCTCGCATCACCTGGCTGGGCCGGGCGGGGCGCCGCAATCTGTCCACGCGCCGCCTGCAGTGGCAGATGCTGTGGCTGGTCTGCGTTGCTCTTGTGGCGGCAGCATTGCCAATGTGGCTATGGGGCATGAAGCTGGGCAATCGCGGCACTTTGCCCGTGTCTTCGGCTTTTGTCCTGCTCTGGGCAATTGGCTGCCTGTGTGCGCTGGGCACGGCCTGGAAAGCCAAGTACCACCGGATGACCGCATTGATCATGCTCGGCGGCACGGGCCTGTGCACGGTGCTGACCTTCCTCTGGTTCTCGGCCCCCGATCTGGCTCTGACTCAACTGGTGGTGGAAGTCGCCACCACGGTGCTGATCCTGCTGGGGCTGCGCTGGCTGCCCAAGCGGGACAAGAATATGCGCACGGCCGATAACGCCGATGCCAGGGCCAAGGCACGCCGCCTGCGCGATCTGGTGCTGTCGCTGATTGCCGGCGGCGGCATGGCCTGGCTGGCATTTGCCATGATGAGCCGGCCTTTCTATGAAAGCACCTCCACCTTCTTCCTCGAAAACGCGCTGGGCGGCGGTGGCGGCACCAATGTGGTCAATGTGATGCTGGTGGACTTCCGCGGCTTCGACACCTTTGGCGAAATCGTGGTGCTGGGCATTGTGGCCATCGTCATCTATGCGCTGCTGCGCCGCTTCCGTCCGGCACGCGAGGCCATGGACATCCCGGAGCAGCAGCGTTATGTGCCTGGCGATTTGCAGACCGACCTGCTCAACCCGCGCAATGCCAGCGATACAGCCGTGGGCTACCTGATGGTGCCAGCCGTGCTGGTGCGACTGCTGCTGCCGTTTGCGACGCTGGTGGCGGCCTATATCTTTGTGCGCGGCCATAACCAGCCCGGCGGCGGGTTTGTGGCGGGGCTGGTGTTTTCGGTCGCCTTGCTGATGCAATACATCATCTCGGGCACGCACTGGGTGGAGGCGCATCTGCCGCTGTATCCGCGTCGCTGGATTGCCGCGGGCCTGCTTTTTGCACTGGGCACGGGCCTGGGGTCGGTGGCCGTTGGCTACCCCTTCCTGACCAGCCACAGCTTTAACTTTTCGCTGCCATTGGTGGGGCATGTGCATCTCGCCAGCGCCACCTTCTTCGATATTGGCGTGTTTGCGCTGGTGGTGGGCTCCACCATGCTGATCCTGACGGCGATAGCCCACCAATCGGTGCGCGGACACCGCTTTCATGCGCGCTTGCTGGAAGAGCAGGAACAAGAGGCCAAGAAGGCCGAGGCCGAGGTGCAGGCAGCCACAGCTGCAGCACTGGCAAGGGGAGGTATGTAATGGAAATCGTTCTGGCCATTGCCATCGGTGTGCTCACCGGCTCGGGCGTCTGGCTGCTGCTGCGCCCGCGTAGCTACCAGGTCATCATGGGGCTGGCGCTGCTGTCCTATGCCGTCAATCTGTTCATCTTCTCCATGGGGCGTCAGGGCCTGTCGATCAACAAGGTGCCGGTGCTGCAAAACGGTGTGCCGACCGATTTGTCGCACTATGCAGACCCCATGCCTCAGGCCCTGGTGCTGACCGCCATCGTCATCGGCTTTGCCATGACGGCGCTGTTCCTGGTCGTGCTGCTGGCATCGCGCGGCGCTTCTGGAAACGACCATGTGGATGGCGTGCACTCGCGTACCGAACAGGAAATGCTATGACCGGGTGGATTGAGCATCTGATGCCGCACCTGATGCTGGCTCCCATCATGCTGCCCATGCTGACGGCAGCGCTGATGCTGTTCTTGCGTGAAGAGCGTCAGCGCCTGAAGCTGGGCATGAACATCCTGTCCACCACGATCAGTCTGGTGATCGTGGTCATGCTGCTGGGCTGGACCAACCAGGCGGGCTCTGCCGTCACCATGTCGGTCTATATGCCCGGCAACTGGCCGGCGCCCTTCGGCATCGCGCTGGCGCTGGACAGGCTGACTGCCCTGATGCTGCTGGTCACCTATGTGGTGGCACTGGCTGCGCTGGTGTTTTCCGCTGCGCGCTGGCACAAGGCCGGGGTGCACTTCCACCCCTTGTTCCAGCTGCAGCTGATGGGGCTCAGCGGTGCCTTCATCACGGCCGATCTGTTCAATCTGTTTGTGTTCTTCGAGATCATGCTGGCAGCCTCTTACGGTTTGCTGCTGCATGGTTCCGGCAGCACGCGGATTCAGGCCGGTCTTCACTATATCGCCATCAATCTGGCCGCGTCTTCGCTGTTCCTGATCGGCGTGTCCATGCTCTACGGCATTACCGGAACGCTCAATATGGCCGATCTGGCCCGCGCCATTCCGCAAGTGCAGGACGCCGACCGCGGCCTGCTGCATGCGGCTGCAGGCGTGCTGGGAACGGCATTTTTGATCAAGGCAGCGCTGTGGCCGCTGAATTTCTGGCTGGTGCCTGGCTACAGTGCGGCGACTGCGCCGGTGGGCGCCTTGTTTGCGCTCATGACCAAGGTGGGGGTCTATGTCATCTTGCGCCTGTGGACCTTGCTGTTCAGCTCGGAAGCCGGGGCATCTGCCCTGTTTGGCAGTACCTGGCTGATCGTGGGCGGCATGCTGACCATGGCCTTTGGTGCGATAGGCATGTTGGGCTCGCAACGGCTGACCCATCTGGCGGGCTTCGCTGCCATTCTTTCGTCCGGCACCCTGCTGGCCGCAACGGGCTTTGGCCAGAATCTGCTGACAGCCGGCCTGCTGTATTACCTGCCGGGCTCCACGCTGGCCGTGGCGGCCCTGTTCCTGATCGCCGATGTGGTGGACCGCTGGCGCGTGGATGATGACGCGGGCGAGCCCTATGAGGACGATGAAGCGCCATTCCTCAATGCAGAGCTGTTGCCCACCGAAGGCTTCAATCTCGACGATGATGAAGAGCTCATGATCGGCCGGGCCTTCCCGGCAGCGGCGGCTTTTCTGGGTCTGAGCTTCATGGTCTGCACCTTGCTGATCTCGGGACTGCCGCCTCTGTCCGGCTTTCTCGGCAAGTTCGCCATGCTGACCAGTCTGCTCAACCCGCTGGGCATGGGGACATCCAGTGGTGTGAAGGCCGGTCCGCTGGGCTGGAGCATGGTGGCCCTGCTCATCATCACCGGTCTGATGGCGTTGGTGGCACTCACGCGCGCCGGCATCCGACATTTCTGGGCCAATCCGGAGCAGAGCGCGCCATCACTCAAGGTGGCGGAAGGCCTGCCCATCGTTGCACTGCTGCTGTGCTGTGTGGTGTTGACGGTCAAGGCCGATGATGTGATGCGCTATACCCAGCGAGCGGCCAATGCACTGCATTCGCCCGATGTCTATGTGCGTACCGTCCTGGGTCTTGCTCCGGTACCTGCGCCCAAGGAGAAGAAGGCTCAGGAGGCTGCGGGTCCCGAAGCGGCGGCACGTGCTGCAGCACTGGAAATGCAGGCAGAGCCCGTCCCCGGTATCGGCGATGAAAGCGAAGCTGCACAGGAGGCCGCTACCCAGACCGCAGCCTCGGCTCAGAAAGAGGAGGGCCGCCCATGAAGAACATCATGAAATCCATCTTCCCGGCACCGCTGCTGTCGGTAGCTCTGCTGGTGCTGTGGCTGTTGCTCAACCGCTCGGTCAGTGCCGGCCAGATCTTGCTGGGCCTGATCCTGGGCCTGCTGATCCCCGTGCTGCTGCGCGGCCTGCGCCCCTTGCCGGTGCGGGTCAGCCACCCGCTGAGCATTCTCAAGCTGGCATTCCGTGTGGTCTGCGACACCTCGGTCTCCAATTTCAATGTGGTGCGTTTTCTGCTGCTGCCGCGCATGCGCAAGCACCCGGCGGCCTTTGTCCATATTCCGCTCGAGCTGCGCGATCCCAACGGGCTGGCAGTACTGGCCATGATCGTCTGCCTGACGCCGGGCACGTCCTGGGCCGAAATTTCGCGTGACCGCTCCATGCTGCTGCTGCATGCGCTGGAGGTGGAGGATGCCAAGCAGCTGGCCGACTTTGTGAAGTCCCGCTACGAGAGCCTGCTGATGGAGATTTTTGAATGAATCCCTGGTTTTATTGGGTGCTGATGGCATCTCTGGTCATGCTGCTGGCGGCCATGGGCTGCTCGGTGCTGCGCCTGCTCAAGGGGCCGCATGCGCAAGATCGCGTGCTGGCGCTGGACTGCATGTATCTCAACGGCATGCTGGCCATGCTGGTCATGGGCATTCTGTATGACAGCACCAACTATTTCGAGGCGGCCTTGCTGGTGGCTCTGTTCGGCTGCGTCGGCTCCACGGCCATGGCCAAGTTCCTGTTGCGCGGCGAGGTGATCGAATGAGTACCGAGGTCATTGGCGTGGATCTGCCGCTGTGGGCCCAGATTCTGGTGGCGGCCCTGGTCTTCGGTGGTTCGCTGATTGCTCTCATGGGCTCCGTAGGACTGCTGCGGCTCAAAAGCTATTTCGAGCGCGTGCATGCGCCCTCCATCATCGCCACCATGGGCTGCTGGCTCATCATGCATGCCACCTGGATCTACTTTTCCGTCAGCGGCCAGGGCTTTGTCATGCACTCGGTGCTGATTGCCATCTTCATTGCCGTGACCGTGCCCATCACCACCATCTTCCTCATGCGCGCAGCGCTGTTTCGCTCGCGCCGGGCAGGAGAGAGCGTACCGCCCACGCTCAGCAACCTGGTGCGCAACGAACCCCTGGACGAAGAAGAGGCCGCCGAGGCCGACGAAAAGCCGGTGGCGAACAAAGTCTGAAATCCTTGGAGTCCAAGCCCTTCAGGGCGGCCGTCTTGCGCTAGATTGGCAGCCATGCTCAATATTGTTGCCATCTGCATCGGTGCCTGCCTGGGCGCCCTGTCGCGCTGGGGGCTGGGACTGTGGCTGAGCGCCGGAGCCAGCATGCCCTGGGGCACTCTTGCCGCCAATCTGATCGGCGGCTATCTGATCGGCGTCTTCATCGCGCTGTTTCAGGCGATGCCCCAGCTGGATCCGGCCTGGAAACTGGCCATCATCACCGGCTTTCTCGGTGCTCTGACCACGTTTTCCAGCTACTCGGCCGAGGTCATCGGCCTGCTGCAGCAGCAGCGCCTGGTCGCTGCTCTGGGCTGGGCCTGTGTGCATCTGGTCGGCTCTCTGTTCATGACCTACATGGGTATGCTCAGCTGGAGCATCGGGTTCAGCCGTTAAGCTGGCAGACCATTTGCCACTATTGCGGCAAACTGCTTCAGCGTTTAGAGGCGAAATACTCTCCAGGGCTATAGCTTTGTGAGCGTATAGTGCAAGCATCATCTGCACTACAGGTGCATTTGAGCTTGAAGTACTTGACGGATGGGCGGTCAGCGCTACGAAATCTTTAGGGATGGCTGTAGTCCGTGCTGCTCAGCATTCTAAGAACCGAGGGTCCATGCAAATTTCTTCACCCCTGTCCGATACCGATCTGGCCAATGCCTGGGCCGAGCTGCACAACCAGGCCCATAACGGCAAAGAGCTGGAACCTCAATCCAACCGCCTTGCATTCGCCGATCCGGAGTTCATGTTCCGCCGCGAAACCCGTGGCATCCGCATGCAGCTGGAAATGCTCAAGCCAGATCTGACCCAGATCGAGCGCGGCATCGAGCACACTGTGGTTGTCTACGGCAGCGCGCGCTTTGTGGATATGGAGCAGGCGCGTCAGCAGCTTGCGCAAGCCAAGGCCAGCGGCGATACCCAGCGCATGGCGCTGGCCGAACGCGGCATGCGCAATGCCGAGCGCTATGAGGCGGCACGCGCCTTCGCGCGCATCGTGGCGACCGAAGGCATGAAGCAGGCGCCCAGCGAGCGCTTCTACATCTGCACGGGCGGCGGCCCCGGCATCATGGAGGCGGCCAACCGCGGCGCGCATGATGCGGGTGCTCCCAATGTGGGGCTGAACATCTATCTGCCGCATGAACAGCATGGCAACCCCTACATCACGCCGGGGCTGAGCTTTAAGTTCCACTACTTTGCACTGCGCAAAATGCACTTCATGATGCGCGCCAAGGCGCTGGTGGCCTTCCCTGGCGGCTTCGGCACCATGGACGAGCTTTTTGAAGTGCTGACGCTGGTGCAGACCCACAAGAGCAAGCCCGTGCCCGTGATCCTGTTCGGCACGGAGTTCTGGAAGCGGGTGCTGAACTTCGATGTGCTGGTGGAAGAGGGCACCATTTCTGCCAAGGATCTGAACCTGTTCCGCTACACCGACGATCCGGCCGAGGCCTGGTCCTTCATTCAGCAGTTCTACCAGACCGGCTGGAACAACGGATAAGCAGTCACGCCTGATCACCAAACGGCCAGAAACCGCCAGAAGATTTTCCTCTGGCGGTTTTTTGTTGCCCATCAATGCATGAAGATAGTTCTTGATGAGCCAGTGCTTGGGCCTGGTTCGGCTTAAATGCCATGCAGCGACTGCTCGGCCAGTTGCTGGGCACGCGCGATCGAAATGCCTTCATGCTGATCGACGACCAGTGCATCGCTTCCCTCATCGCAGCGGTGCAGCACCACGCGCGGGCGTGTGCCGTCGGCCTGGATATGCACATCGGCCGGGCGTGATTCCTGCGTGGGGTAGACGGCAATCAGATTGGACAGCCAGCCAAAGAAAATCGGGTCTTCGGGAGGTTTGTCGAAGGAGTCCAGATAGCGGTGAAAACTGGCTTCGCTGGCCGACACCCAGATGCCCCAGAGAAAGGGCTCGTCCAGGCCATTGATCGGCACTTCCAGAATGGCGCGCACATAGTATTGCGTGCCTTCGGGGTGGGCGATGACGCAGAGCTCGTCGCTAAGCTCGGCCCATTCCTCGCGTTCTTGCTCGCTCAGGCGTCGGTAGGGTGCTGGGGCATCGAAAGCAAAGCTCGGCGATCCTTCGTGAATCTGATCGCATTTGCTGCATTGGTAGGCAAAGATGGCGGCCATGGTGTAGGAGTTCAGCGTTTGCGAAATACCAGCGTACGGTTATTGGCCGGCATGGCCTGGTCGAGCTGCAACTCCATGCCGTGCTCTGCGGCCAGCGCCACGATGGCTTCAAAGTCGCGCAGGCCGCTGCGCGCATCACGCTGGCGTAGCCAGGCGTCGAAGGCACGGTTGCTGTCGCTGGTGAAGTGGCCGCCGTAGTTGAACGGGCCATAGATGGCAAACACGCCGCCTTCGGGCAAGTGCGAGCCCACCAGATCAAACATGCGCTGCACCAGCGGCCAGGCCACGATATGGCAGGTGTTGCTGGTAAAGACGGCATCAAAGCCTGATGGATTCTTGGTTGCGGGCCAGGCATCGGTCGCCAGGTCGAACTCCAGCGGAGCAAGCAGATTGGGTGCTCCATGGGCGGCGTGCCAGGCCTGGATGCCTGCATGACTGTCGGCCAGGTCGCTGGTCTGCCAGATCAGCTGCGGCAGGCGCGGAGCGAAGTACACGCTGTGCTGCCCGGTGCCGGAGCCTATCTCCAGCACATGCCGGCTGTGCTGAAAAGCGGACTTCAGCACCTCGAAAATAGGGGCCTGATTGTTTTCGCAGGCCTGGGAAAAAGGCCGTTGCGGGGCTGTCGATGGAGGGTTTGGGGTCATGAGGGTCTTGGCGGGCAGACACGGGAAATCGTACAGGCATCTTCTCCCGAAATGCCAAGTCCGAGCACTGCGACAGCCTTCACGGCCTGAAGCGCAGCCTGATCTCGGGTCGCACGTTCAGGCCGCCGATTTTCCAGCTGTATGCGCCCATGCCCAGCATGGGGGTGGAGCTGGCGTTTTGCGAGAGCACCTCGGCATTGCCGGGCAGGCTGACTTTCAGGCTGCCATTCATGGTGATACCCAGTTGCGCGAAGTCTCTCTTTTCCTTGTCCTTGAGCGGTTTGGCGGCAATCGTCATCACGCCATTCCTGTCGATCTGCACGGTGAACATGTCCAGCAATCGCAGACCTTCACCGGGCTTTCGCTGGCCGGCAATCTCCAGCGCATAGCGCGCATTGCCTTTGTAGACGGCTTTCCTGACCTCGGGTTCGCTGCTCAGTTGCTGCGCTTGCGCCGCCAGCTCCTGGTGGTCTTTCTCGCTCAGCACACCTTGTTTTCTGAGCTTCATCACGGCCAGGGCATTCACCACCGTGCCGTCAAAGCGGTAGCTGTAGCTGCCATCGGCCTGCACTTCCACGTTGGCGGAGAAGCGCTCAGGTACCAGGCAGGCGGTCAGCAAGGCGACGAGGGCGGTGGTCGTCGACAGCGCAAAAAGCTTGTGCATGAGGACTCCTTTTGAGTGGCATTGAAGTGGCCCTGGGTGCAGAGGTCTGAGTCATCGTAGAGCAAACAGGGCATGCGCCAATAGGGGGCGCTATCAAGCCTGCGTGGAGTCTTGCCAGAAGATTATTCAAAAAGAGTGGCCGCAAGCGATTTCTACATAAGGGATATAGGCCCTTGGACTTTGATTTCGGCGGGTCGGCAGCGATCGTTCACTTGGATTTTGATTCGGCTTTGAGCTGGCTGATGGCTTCCTGAAAGCCCTGTAGATACTTGGTGCGCGTCTGCTCGGCCAGGCTAGGCCACTGCGCGGCTGGCAGGCTCAGCGATTCCATCGTCAGCCTGGCGGCCAGTTGCGGGTCCCGGGAGGCCTGCACCGCCTGCATACCGTGCAGATTGATCCAGTGCGGGTCGTAGGCGTGGGGTGTGCGGCGATCCCAGTCCACAACCTTGGCGATCAACTCCTGAGCCTTGTCCAGATCCTGAAACAGATGGCGGTTGATGGGGGCTCCATAGCTCTGATTCATCACATCGACCGCTTGTCTGGCAGTGGCGTCGGTACAGCGATTGGCGTCGAAGCGGGCACGCAGCTGGCCGGCGTAGAACCAGAAGGCAGCCTCGTCCCGCAGACCTGCCTTGAACAGTATTTGCGACAGCACATAGAACACGGGCGGTTGAAAGCGCTCGGGCGCGGCGCGTACGCGCTCGAGCACGGCTTGCTGCTGCTGAGGCGTCCCCTGCGACAGCAAGCGAAGAGCCTCCTGCCCCAGTCTGGTGTCGATCTGCGCATAGACTCCCTGGGGGACCAGTACCTGAGTCGCAGGGGAGGGCAGCGGTTTGGGCGCAGCCGATGGCTGCTGAGTCTGTGCGGAAGCAAAGCCCGAGAGCGCCACCAGCGCACCGGTCACCATCTTTGCTGCGACATGGCTCATGCTGAACTCCTTGTGCTTGCGATGCAAATCATTCTGGACAGCGTCAGACAAATACCCACTCTGTCGCATATCTTAATTAGCATGCTTGGTATCTGTGTCTCGTATTTACCAAGAAGCCCTGATTTCGATGAAGACTAGGCATCGCGTTGCCGTGAACCCCGAAAGCTTTGCTTGCTGATGGCGGCTGTGTGCCCAATGTCGGATTGGCCAGCACATCGGCTTTGTCATCGGTGCTGCGCCGATGGCCGAGAGCGGATGCCGCCTCGCCGCCGAGCCGACAGACGGTAAAAACCGGCAGGCTCAGTCCCGGGCGTTGAAGGCCCTGTGATAACTCACCTGGCCTTGCGGCGGCAGGCCTTCGAAAGTCAGGGCTTGAAAGTACTCGGCAGGCACTCCGGGCAGCACCAGGCCCGGCACCGTCCGGAAACCAAAGCGCCGGTAGTAGTCCGGATCGCCAAGCAGCACGCATCCCCGCGCAGACTGCGCTTGCAGAGCGCTGATGGCTGCCTGCATGAGTGCACTGCCGATACCCTGTCGCTGTTCTTGGGGAATGACGGAGATGGGGCCCAGGCCAAACCAGTGCAGGCTGCCGTCACTGATGGTGACGGGAGAGATGGCGACATGCCCGACGATTTGCTCGTCAATCTCTGCGACCAGGGACAGGGCAAGCGCCCCGGTTGCGCGCAACTCACGCACGATGAATTGCTCGGTGTGGTCGGTATGCGGTGCGTCCTTGAAGGCCAGGATTGTCACCTGCTCGATGGCCTTGGCATCGGTGGGCAGTTCTGCTCGGATATGCATGGGTTGGATTGGGCTCTTGATAAATCCTGGGAAAAGGCCAGTTCGGCCCATCAGCCTATTGCAACTGCTTTCTTTAAGCTTTGGGACGAAAAAACCGCCCGAAGGCGGTTCTTCAAGGCAGGGCCTGACGGGTGATTACACGCCGGCCACTTCAATGCCCTTGAATTCCCCGGTCGCGATCTTTTCCTTCCAGATGGCGGGGCCGGTGATGTGGGCGCTGGTGCCGCCGGCATCCACGGCCACGGTCACAGGCATGTCGACCACGTCGAATTCATAGATGGCTTCCATGCCCAGGTCTTCGAAGCCAACGACCTTGGCTTGCTTGATGGCCTTGGAGACCAGGTAGGCGGCGCCGCCCACGGCCATCAGATAGGCACTCTTGTGCTTCTTGATGGCCTCGATGGCGACGGGGCCGCGCTCGGACTTGCCGATCATCGAGATCAGGCCGGTCTGCGACAGCATCATGTCGGTGAACTTGTCCATGCGGGTGGCCGTGGTGGGGCCTGCTGGGCCGACCACTTCGTCGCGCACGGGGTCCACAGGGCCTACGTAGTAGATCACGCGGTTGGTGAAGTCCACAGGCAGTTTCTCGCCCTTGGCCAGCATGTCCTGGATGCGCTTGTGGGCGGCGTCGCGGCCGGTCAGCATCTTGCCATTGAGCAGCAGTGTGTCGCCGGGCTTCCAGCTGGCCACTTCTTCCTTGGTCAGATTGTTAAGGTCGACCTTCTTGGACTTGTTGTAGTCGGGGTGCCAGTCGATCTTGGGCCAGGTGTCCAGCGAGGGGGCATCCAGGTGCACGGGGCCTGATCCATCCATCACGAAGTGGGCGTGGCGCGTGGCGGCGCAGTTGGGAATCATGGCCACGGGCTTGGAGGCCGCGTGCGTGGGGTACATGTTGATCTTGACGTCCAGCACCGTGGTCAGGCCGCCCAGGCCTTGGGCGCCTATGCCCAGGGCGTTGATCTTTTCAAACAGTTCCAGGCGCAGCTTTTCCACGTCATCGAGCTCTGCACCGCTGGCAGCTTTTTGCTGCAGCTCGTACATATTGAGGTCTTCCATCAGGCTTTCCTTGGCCAGCAGGACGGCCTTTTCAGCCGTGCCGCCGATGCCAATACCCAGCATGCCGGGCGGGCACCAGCCTGCGCCCATGGTGGGGACGGTCTTCAGAACCCAGTCCACGATGTTGTCGCTGGGGTTCATCATGATCATCTTGGACTTGTTCTCGGAGCCGCCGCCCTTGGCGGCCACGGTCACGTCCACCTTGTCGCCGGGCACGATCTGCACATTGATCACGGCGGGGGTGTTGTCCTTGGTGTTCTTGCGCTTGAACTGGGGATCGGCCACGACGGAGGCGCGCAGCGTGTTGTCGGGGTGGTTGTAGCCACGGCGTACGCCTTCATTGATGGCGTCTTCCAACCCCATGGTGAAGCCTTCCCACTTGACGTCCATGCCCACTTTCAGGAACACGTTGACGATGCCGGTGTCCTGGCAGATGGGGCGCTGGCCGGTGGCCGCCATCTTGGAGTTGGTCAGGATCTGTGCCATCGCATCCTTGGCCGCAGGGCTTTGCTCGCGTTCATAGGCGCGGGCCAGATGCTGGATGAAATCCGGCGTGTGGTAGTAACTGATGTACTGGAGGGCACCTGCGATCGAATCGATCAGGTCCTGCTGGCGGATGGAGGTGGTCATCGTGAAGCTTCTCGGGGGTTGCAATCTGTACGCGTGGGGCGCGCACGGTAAACCCATCGATTATCGGTCCAGACGACAATTCTTGCAGCCATAACCCACCAGTCTTATATATGACTGGTGGGCGCTGTGTGGCGTTCAGCCGGTCAGTGCGCCGAGGATGGAGGCCGAGAAATCGGCCTGACCACCTCGGCGATCGCCTCTTGCCCAGGCCAGCAGGCTGTCCGCCGGCATGGGGCGCGCGTAGAAGTAGCCCTGAAGCTCATCGCATTGCATGTCGATCAGGATGTCCCGCTGACCCGCAGTTTCCACACCCTCGGCCACCACGCGCAGGCCTAGGGCATGGGCCAGGCGCACGACGGCATGGACCACGGCGCGGGCATCTTCCTCGGTTTCCAGGTCGCGGATGAAGCTGCGGTCGATCTTCAGCTGCTGCGCGGGCAACTGACGCAGATAGTTGAGGCTGGAGTAGCCGGTGCCAAAGTCGTCGATAGAGAGAAAGATGCCGATGTCGCGCAACTCCTCGATTGCGCGCTGCGTGGCCTGGGTGTCTTCCATGGCCACGGATTCGGTGATCTCGCAGAGCAGCTGGCTGGCCTGTACATCGTGGCGCAGCAGCGTCTGGGTGATGCGATCTGCCAGGCCGCTTTCGCGCAGCTGGTGCACGGAAAGATTGATCGCCACCCGCATCTGCAGTCCCATATCGCGCCACAGGGCCAGCTGGCGGCAGGCTTCTTCGATCACCCAGTTGCCCAGGCTGTTGATGATGCCGAAGCGCTCGGCCAGGGGAATGAAGATGTCCGGGGCAATCATGCCGCGTTCGGGGTGAGCCCAGCGCAGCAGCGCCTCGACCCCGATGATGTTGCCGCGCTCGCTGTCGATCTTGGGCTGGTAATGCAACTCCATCTGACCGCGCTGAATGGCGTGGCGCAGGTCGTTTTGCAGCTCCAGCTGCTCGGATGCATCGCTGCCCATATGCGGCTCGAACACTGCAAAACCGTTGCCACCATTGCGTTTGGCTGCGTACATGGCGGCGTCTGCGTTGGCGATCAGGTGGTCGCGGTCACCATGGTCGGGAAAGGCCACGATGCCGATGGAGCAGGTGATCTGCAGCTCCTTGTTGCCTAGGCGAAAGGGCTGACTAAGCGCCTTGAGAATGCGATTGGCCACCGCCATGCAGGCGGCCACGTCCTGGGTGTCCTCCAGCAGCACCAGGAACTCATCCCCGCCCACGCGGGCCACGGTATCGCTGCTGCGGGCTTCCGCCATGAGGCGCTCGGCCGCGCTGACGAGGATCTGGTCGCCTGCTGCATGACCGAAGGAGTCGTTGATGGGCTTGAAGCCGTCCAGATCCACAAACAAGATTCCCAGCCGCTCCTTGATTCGTGATCGGTTGGCGCGCTCCAGGCGCAGCAGGGCATGGATGAGGCGGTCTTCGAACAGCAGCCGGTTGGGCAGATTGGTCAGCGGATCGGCAAAGGCGCGCTGGCGCAGCTCGGTATTGGCCAGCTGCAGCTTGGCATTGGCTTCCTGCAGCGATTGATTGAGCTTGAAGGCTGTGCTTTGCAGGCGCGCATCGAGCAAGGTGCTGAACATCGCCGCAATCAGCAGCATGACCGTGGTGATGATGATGATGGTTGTGAGCTCGGGGCCGCTCAGGGCTTCCGCACTCAGGCAGACCGAGCCGCTGGCAAAGCTGGCTGCCGACATTCCGGTGTAGTGCATGCCACAGATTGCAAAGCCCATGACCAGTGCCGCCAATGTCTGGAACAGCCACAGCCGCTTGCCGGAGAGCGAAAACAGCGCGCGAAACAGAGTCAGCGCCGTGGCCGAGGCCAGTACTGCGATCAGAGCGGAGGCCGCCACCAGCGGCCAGTCCCAGGCAATCGGGATGGACATCTCGATGGCAAGCATGCCCAGATAGTGCATGGCGCAGATGCCGCCGCCCATGAGCAGCGAGGCTCCCAGAAAATGAGGCCAGCGGTATTCGGCCCTGGTTGCCACTCCAAAGGCCAATGCCGATGCCGCGACTGCCGCGACCCAGGATGCCAGCGTCAGAGCACCGCTGTAACCCAGGGTGATGGGCAGCTCAAACGCCTGCATGCCGATGAAGTGCATGGCCCAGACCCCCGTGCCCATCACCATGGCGCCGATGGCCCACCAGATGCGTCCGATTCTGCCCGAGGCCATGCGCATGCGACGGGCCAGACCCAGCGTCACAAAAGAGGCAAATACCGCGATGACGATGGAGACACACACCATCATCGTGCTGTAACTTGATGTCATGACGGTGGTGGCGATGGGGGTGGAAAGATCAGTGAACATTGATGTGGCGGGCCAGCAAGGCCGGTCGGATTCTTTGTCCGACATTGATTTAATGTAACTATGTATTTCTGGCCTTGCCGGCGCAGGGGTGTTGCCTCGATTGTGCTTGCCGCCTGCCGGGCTGAGCTAGCATGGGCCGGTTGTGGGAGTGGCCTGCCTGGCGGTGGGTCGACTTCCGTTTGCGGCCAACGGCAGCCAGATTTCTCCAGCCAGCTGCGCCGAGTTGTATTGCAAGGAGCGATTCCATGACAGTCACCCGCCAGGAAAAAGACACTTTTGGCCTGATCGATGTACCCGCCAACAAGCTCTGGGGCGCGCAGACGCAGCGCTCGCTGCAGAATTTTGACATCAGCGGCGAGCAGCAGCCGCGTGAAATCATTGCTGCGCTGGCGCAGGTCAAAAAGGCCTCCGCCAGCGTCAACCAGGCGCTGGGTCTGCTGGACGAGAAAAAATCCAGAGCCATCAATGCGGCCGCCGATGAGGTGCTCGCGGGCAAGCACCCCGATGAGTTCCCCCTGGTGGTCTGGCAGACAGGTTCCGGCACCCAGACCAATATGAACGTCAACGAGGTGCTGGCCAACCGGGCCAGCGAGCTGATGGGCGGCGAGCGCGGTGAAGCCCGTCTGGTGCACCCGAATGACGATGTGAACAAAAGCCAGTCCAGCAACGATGTCTATCCCACGGCCATGCATGTGGCGGCGGTGACGGCCATCGAGCACAAGTTGCTGCCTGCCATCGCCAAGCTGCGTGTCACGCTGCTGGCCAAGAGCGAAGCCTTTGCCGATATCGTCAAGATCGGTCGCACGCATTTGCAGGATGCCACGCCGCTGACGCTGGGTCAGGAAATATCCGGCTGGGTGGCCCAGCTGGCCCATGGCGAAGCCCATGTGCGGGCTGCATTGCCGCATCTGTATGAGCTGGCCCTGGGGGGGACGGCCGTGGGTACGGGGCTGAATGCCCCCAAGGGCTATGCCGAAGGCGTGGCGGCGGAACTGGCCAGACTGACAGGCTCCCCGTTTGTCACCTCGCCCAACAAGTTCGAGTCTCTGGCGAGCTGCGACGGCTTGGTTTATGCACATGGCGCTCTCAAGACGCTGGCTGCAAGCCTGATGAAAATCGCCAACGACGTGCGCTGGCTGGCATCCGGGCCGCGCAGCGGCCTGGGCGAAATCTCGATCCCGGAGAACGAGCCGGGTTCGTCCATCATGCCGGGCAAGGTCAATCCCACGCAGTCCGAAGCCGTGACCATGCTTTGCGCCCAGGTGTTCGGCAACGATGTGGCCATCAATTTCGGCGGAGCCTCGGGCAACTTCGAGCTCAATGTGTTCCGCCCCATGGTGGCGCACAACTTCCTGCAAAGCGTGCGCCTGCTGGCCGACGGCATGGTCAGTTTCAACGATCACTGCGCCGTGGGCATAGAGCCCAACCGTGCGCGCATTGACGAACTGGTAGGCCGTTCGCTGATGCTGGTGACAGCGCTCAACACGCATATCGGTTACGACAAGGCAGCCTATATTGCCAAGAAGGCGCACAAGGAGGGCAGCAGCCTGCGAGACGCGGCCATTGCCAGCGGCCATGTGACGGCCGAGCAGTTCGACCAGTGGGTCGTGCCCGAGCAGATGGTCGGCAATCTGTAAGCCGTTTCCGTACTGAAAAGAGCCCGCCTGCCGGGCTCTTTTCTTTTTGCCCAGGGTTTGCACACAATGCGACATCGTTGATGACTGGAGTCGGCATGCCCGCACAGCAGCACCTGGAGCAGGTTTCGGTTTCGGATCTACGGCCCACGCAGATGACGGTGGGGGCTGCCGAAGTGTCGCTCAAACGCTCTCAATGGGCTCAGCTGAAATCCAAGGCTCGCGACAAACTGTTGCTCAGTCACTGGTTTCCAGCCGTGAAAGGTCCTCAGGGCCGGTTTTTCATCGTGGATCACCATCATCTGGGACTGGCGCTGATGCATGAAGCGGTCAAAACCGTCTGGGTCATGCAACTGGCCGATCTGAGCGAACAGGGCGCGGAGATGTTTTGGCGCGTCATGGAGTTCCACCACTGGGCGCACCCTTATGACGAGAAGGGGCGGCGTTGCGAGTTTTCGCAGATCCCCCAGCAACTGAGCCAGCCTAGGGATGACCCGTATCGCAGCTTGGCGGGGGAGGTGCGCAAGGCCGGTGGTTATGCCAAGGATGCCTCGCCTTATGCCGAGTTCCTCTGGGCTGATTTCTACCGGCCTCTGTTTCGCAAGGCGGATTTGCGCAGCAGTGGCGGTTTGGGCTTGCCTGAGTCTGCGGTCGTGGAGGCTGTTGCGCTGGCCCGTAGCGTCAAGGCGCAGTTCTTGCCCGGCTGGTCAGGTGTGACCAGCAATCTGCACAAGCCTTTATGACTGCACGCTGGATGCTTGCGGGCGCGGACTGGATTGCGGGCCTGTCTATCGCGGGGCTGCTGCTGCCCGAGGCCGTGGCCTATTCTGGCATTGCCGGTGCGCCGCCCCAGGCCGGGGTGATTGCGCTGTTTGCGGGCTTGCTGGTCTATGGGCTGCTCGGTACCAGCCGCTTTGCGATTGTGTCGTCGACCTCATCCTCAGCGGCTGTGCTGCTGGCGGCCACGGGCTCGGTGCTGCATGTCTCGGCCGATCATCGCGCGCTCATGGGTGTGGCCATGGTGCTGGTGGCTGGGGTGATGTTTGTGCTGGCGGGCCTGCTGCGGCTGGGCGGCATCTCGCAATTCATTGCCAAGCCCGTGCTGCGCGGCTTTGCCATTGGTCTGGCGCTGACCATTGTGGTCAAGCAACTGCCACTGGCTGTGGGCGTGCATCCCGCGCACAGCGACTTTCTGCATTTCAGCTGGGACTTGATCGCGCTGCTACCGCGCTGGAACTGGTATGGCCTGACCATGCTGCTTGTGGCCTTGCTGGCGCTGCGGCTTCTGGCGCGGTGGAAAGCCGTGCCCGGTGCTTTGCTGGTGATTGCGGCGGGCATTGCGCTCGATGCACTGGGCTTTTGCAGGAGCTGGGGCATAGCGCCTGTGGGTTCGCTGCAACTGGGTGCTGCGCATCTGGCCCTGCCTGCGCTGGACTGGAGCGATTGGCTGCGCGTGGGGCAGCTGGCTGTGGCGCTGGCCCTGATTCTGTATGCCGAGTCATACAGCTCTATCCGCTCGCTGGCACTGCGCCATGGCGATAGGGTGAACAGCAACCGCGATCTGCTGGCGCTGGGCGGCGCCAATATGGCCTCGGCCCTGTTTCAGGGCCTGCCTGTGGGGGCGGGGTTTTCGGCCAGCTCGGCCAATGAGGTGGCTGGCGCGCAGACCAAGGCCGCAGGCCTGATTGCCTGCGCCGTGGTGGCCGTGCTGGTGTGGCAGTTGCTGCCCTGGATGGAGCGAATCCCTGAGCCCTTGCTGGCCGCCATCGTCATTCATGCGGTGGCGCATTCGCTCAACTGGCGCACGCTGCAGCCTTATTTCATCTGGCAGCGTGATCGCGCCGTGGCGCTCACAGCTTTTGCTGCCGTGATTGTGCTGGGCGTGCTTGATGGCCTGCTGCTGGCCATGGTGGTCAGCATTGTGATGCTGCTCAAGCGCATGGCCCAGTCCCATGTCAGCGAGCTGGGGCGGCTGGTGGGCAGCCATGATTTTGTGGACCGCCAGCGCCACCCAGAAGCGCAACCTGTGCCGGGTCTGCTGATTCTGCGGCCCGAGGAAAGCCTGTTCTTTGGCAATGCCGAGGCTGTGATGAGCGATATCCGCGCGCGCGTGGCGCAAGCTGCAGATGTGCATGCCGTGGTGCTGAGTCTGGAAGAAAGCCCTGATCTCGACAGCACCGGCATTGAGGCACTGGGCGAGCTGGCGTGTCAGCTGCAGCAAGCCGGGGTGCTGCTGCGGCTGGCCCGCGTCAAGGACAGTCTGCGCGAGCTGCTGCAGCGCGTGCAGATGCCGGGGCTCAACCCCGACTGCTATTCAGCCTGGAGCGTGGACGATGCCGTGCAGGCCTTGACCGCCGATTTTCACCAGGTGCCCGGCGGTGCCACACAGCCTGCGTCTTCGATATAGACATGCTTGCCTTGCTCCAGCTCGTCGGCCAGCAGCGCCAGCCAGGCCGAGAAGCTGGGTGCAAACACGCCCTTGGGGCCTCCCTCGTGATCAAACTCGATGATCTGGCCCGCATGGCCACCAGCCGCTGGCGCAAGGTCCAGCATGGCGCCATCGCCGCAGTTGTCGGTCAGGGGAATACGCAGTGCATCCCAGTACACGGGGCGCAGGGGGCCTTGCAGATAGTCGGGGTTGTAGTCCGGGCCAAGCCCCCAGCCTTCGCTCTTTTGCATGTCCGCATACATCTGCCAGACCTCCAGCATGCGCTGTGTGGACAGCAGCTCGCCAAAGTACAGCAGATACGCCTCATTGGCCGCGCCGTTGTGCAGGGCCAGTGACTCACGCACATCGTCCGGCAGGCGCTGACCCAGGGCGGCTTCCAGCTCGGCAATTTCTGCCTCGCTGGCGCCATCGGCCAAGACCAGAGTGTCTTTGGGTGTGTTCTGGGCATACCAGGCGCCGATGCGCTGCCAGCTTTGGGCGATGGATGACATGGTGCTCCTTGAATCTGTTTGCTACTGAATATATAGCTGTTTACGATTTTCCATCAAGCGCTAGAGGCCGGTTTCATCTTGAGCGCGCTGCGAAAGCCCAGCTGACCCACGATGCAGGCAATCAGCAGCACTGTAAAAGCCGATAGCGCCGGGCTGCCACCCAGGCTGGCTCCCAGCGTGCACAGACCGCCCACGGCCATTTGCGTGAAGCCATAGACTCCGGCGGCCGATCCCGTCAAATCGCTGTGCACGCCCAGAGCCTTGGAGAGTGCGGCGGGGCTGGTCATGCCGGAACCCAAGGTAAACAGCAGCATCAATGTCACGACAGCGGGTACGTTGATCAGCTGCAGCAGCGTCAGGACTACCAGTGCAGCCGCACAGCCCAGGCTCAACATATTGCCGCCCAGTATCAGCCGCTCCAGTGGCCAGCGTTTGATGAGCTGGCGTGCCAGCGCATTGCCTGCTGCCATGCCGGCCATCAGCACCCCGAGGTAGATTCCAAGCTGCGCCTTGCTGGTGTGCAACTGCTCGATGAAGATGAACGGCGCTGCAGCAATAAAGGCGTACATGGATGTGGTGGCGCTACCGCCGCCTATGGCGAAGCCCAGAAACTGGGGGGAACCCAGCAAGGTTCGATAGTCATTGCGCACGGTGCGCCAGTTCAGCTTGCCGGTGGGGTGACCGGTCTCAGGAAGCAGGCGCCAGACTCCGATGGCCGTCAGCGCGCCCATGAGCGCCAGCACCGCGAAAATGATGCGCCAGCCAAACAGGGCATCCAGCCCCGAGCCTATGGAGGGGGCGATGCCCGGGCCAATCATCATCATGAGATTGAGCAAGGCCAGACTGCCCACGGCGGTTTCCGGTGTCGCAGTGTCGCGGGCAATGGCGCGGCCCAGTGCCAGGCCGGCACAGCCGCCCAGAGCCTGAATCAGGCGCGCGCCAATCAGCATATTCGCGCTGGGGGCCAGAAAGGCCGCAAGGCTGGCGACGGTGTAGAGACACAGTCCGACCAGCAACAGAGGGCGGCGACCCAGTGCATCCGACATGGGGCCATAGATCAGCTGGCCCAGTGCCAGGCCGAGGATGTAGACGGTGATGGTCTGCTGCATCTGTCCGCTGCTGGCGCCGAAGTGGCGAGCAGCATCGGGCAGAGCCGGGATGAACATATGCATGGCCATGGTGCCGGCAATGGTGACCATGACCAGCAGCCAGAGCGGCGCTTTGCGTACAGGGGTGACGGGACTTTGCATACAAGTGAAATCCGGAACTGGCTGTGAGGGTTCTGTTGCGTGCGGCGCTAGTTCAGCTTTCGGGCTGGGAGCCCTCGCTGGCGCTTGCTTCCAGCGCAGCCATCTTTTCCAGCATGGTTTCCAGTGCATCCAGTGTGGCGTCCAGCAGATCGGGGGGCAGCTCCTGCATGACTTCGCTGCGGACATCCGCCACGATGGTCTTGACGGTCTCGACCTGAAGCAGTCCGGCCGCCGTGAGCTGTATGCGCTTGACGCGCCGATCGGCATCGTCGATGCGCTCCACCCAGCCTTGGGCCTGAAGGCCGTCAATCAGTCGCACGATGGAAGAGCTGTCCAACGCCAGCGCCAGAGCAAGGTCCTTTTGCCGCATGGCACCCGCACTGCGCTCCAGGTGGACCAGGGGCAGCCACAGCGCCTGCGTCAGACCCAGGGGTGCCAGGACCTTGTCCAGCGTGCGGCGCCATTGCTTGTTGACCTGCGCCATGACGAACATGAGCTGGCGCTGACGACTGGACAGTGAGGCGGTGCTGGACATTCCGAATGCATTCAAATAGTTGGTATTCAAATTATTGCGCAAACAGTATTTATCTTGTTAACAGGGTTTTAGGCAAGGATGCTGTGACCTGCTGTCGTCGGACATGGCACCTTGTCAGGCGTGCGACGCATCGTCCAAACGGAGTGCGGATTTGCCTGTGATGCGAGCTGCTCCTGCTTGCCCAAGAATTTGCCGAAGCTGGCGGGAGAACTGCGGCAGAACGACCCCATCACCACAGGAGACAGACTCTATGCAAAACCCTGCGTGCATCCGCACCCACCACAGGCCAAACCGGCGTTTGATGAGCCTGGCCGTTGCAGGATTGCTGGGCTGGCTGTCCATGCCGGCGCTGGCTGGGCAGCATGTGGATGACGCCCATATCGAAGCCAATGCCAGGACCGGCAAGGACTGGCCCAGCCATGGGCTGAACTATCAGGAAAATCGCTTCAGCCCGCTCAAGCAGATCCACAGTGGCAATGTGGACCAACTGGGCCTGGCCTGGTCGTACAAGCTCGATTCGTCGCGCGGCGTGGAAGCCACCCCCATCGTGGTGAACGGCGTGATGTATGTTTCCGCCCCCTGGAGCGTGGTGCATGCGGTGGATGCGCGCACGGGCAAGGCGCTATGGACCTACGACCCACAGGTGCCGCGCGAGATGGCCTACAAGGGCTGCTGCGATGTGGTCAACCGCGGTGTGGCCGTCTACAAGGGCAAGGTGTTTGTGGCTGCCTTCGACGGGCGGCTGATTGCGCTGGACGCTGCCACGGGCCAGCAGGTCTGGTCCACGGACACCATAGACAACAAGAATTTTTCATACACCATCACGGGCGCTCCGCGAGCGTTCAAGGGCAAGGTCTATATCGGCAATGGCGGCGCCGAATATGGTGCTCGCGGTTATGTGACGGCCTATGACGCCGAGACCGGCAAGCAGGTTTGGCGCTTTTATACCGTGCCAGGCGATCCGGCTCGGGCTTATGAGAGCAAGGCGCTGGAGGAGGCGGCCAAAACCTGGGACCCGGCAGGCAGGTATTGGGAGAGCGGCGGTGGCGGAACGGTCTGGAACTCGCTGGTGTTCGATCCCGAACTCGATCAGATGTATATCGGCGTGGGCAATGGCTCACCCTGGGCGCACCGCAAGCGCAGTCCAGCGGGGGGAGACAACCTCTATCTGGGCTCCATCGTGGCGCTGGACCCGGACACGGGTGCCTACAAATGGCACTACCAGGAAACGCCGGGCGATAACTGGGACTTCACTTCTGCCCAGGATATCGTGCAGGCTGACATCAGAATTGACGGCAAGCTGCGCAAGGTATTGCTGCATGCGCCCAAGAACGGCTACTTTTTTGTGATCGACCGCCAGAGCGGAAAATTCATCTCCGCGAGGAACTTTGTGCCCGTGAACTGGGCCAGGGGCTATGACGGCAACGGCCGTCCCATCATGGAGGAGGCCGTGCGCAGAGCCAGCAAGGCCGAGATCATTCCCGGCCCTCTGGGGGCGCACAACTGGCATTCCATGGCCTATAGCCCGCAGACAGGGCTGGCCTATATTCCGGCCCAGCATATTCCCACGGCCATGGCCGACGATCCGAACTGGACCGGCTTCAACAGCAATACGCCGGGCCAGCTCATGAGCAATACCGGCTGGAATACGGGGCGCGTGATGCTGGAGCCCAGCAGCCTGCCCTTTGGTCGCCTGATCGCCTGGGACCCGGTGCGGCAAAAGGAAGCCTGGCATCAAAAGCATGTCTCGCCCTGGAATGGCGGAACGCTGGCGACGGCCGGCGATCTGGTCTTTCAGGGAACGGCCGACGCGCGGCTGGTGGCCTATCACGCCAGAAGCGGCAAAAAGCTCTGGGCGGCTCCCATGGGCAGCGGCGTGATTGCGGCACCGGTGAGCTATGAACTGGACGGCCGGCAATATGTCTCGATTGCAGTGGGCTGGGGTGGTGCTTTTGGCCTGGGTGACCGCGTGGCCGACTTCAAGAGCCCCGGCACGGTCTATACCTTTGTGCTGGGAGGCAAGGCCCCGATGCCGGAACGGGTGGCCTATCAGATGAATGCCCTGATCGGTGGGCTCAAGTACGACCAGCAACTGGTGCCGGCCGGTGCCGCACTCTACAACAGCAACTGCATTGCCTGTCACGGCTATCCTGGCATCAGCAAGGGCGGAGCCCTGCCCAGCCTGACCTATCTGCCTGCGGCCATGATTGACAATCTGGGCAGCTTCATCATCAACGGCCCGGCCACCTCGCGTGGCATGCCCGATTTTGCGGGCAAGCTCAGCGACGACGATGTGCAAAAGCTACGCGCCTTTATTCTCGCAATGGCCGATGCGGTAAGACCGGGCCTGCCGGCAGAAAAAGGCAGGTAAGCGCCGCCGACTCAGGACCGATCACGTGCAAACGCGAGCTCCCGGGCCGTCGCTCTTGCCTTAGAGGCCCAGCGACTTGAGCAGGTCGTCGGTGTCGCTGGAGGCTACAGCAGTATTGATAGCAGCAGGTGCTTGTCCAGATTGGGCTTCACGGGCCTGGGCCATGACAAGATCAGGGTCCGGTTTTTCCTGGGCCTCGAAGTCCTTGATCTTGATGAACTCCATGTGATCCACCGCCATCTCCAGATAGAAGATGTTGTTGTTGCCTGTGTAGAAGGTCACGCGGCGCGCTTCCGGGGCATCCAGATTGGCATCCACGCTCAGATTGACCTGCTTGTTCAGGCGGATCATCTTGGGCTGGCTTTGCGCGATATGGGTCTGCAGCTCGCGCTGCACCTTGCTGGTGAAGTCGCCAACGACCTGGTTCATCAGTTCGCCCATGACGTTGCTCACATCGTCCGAGGTATAGGAACTGGCCAGATCGCTCTCGGCCATGCCCATGGACAGCAGATAGCTGCGGTAGAGTTCCATGGCCGCATCGGCCGAGAAGTTGATGATGATGAGCGCAGAAAAGCCGCCATCGATCAGCACAAAGCAGCCGATATCGGGTTTGAGACTGGTCTTGGTGATGCGTTGCACCATGCCCGAGTACTGGATCGGGCACTGGGTGGCCACCTGCAGCACGCGCGAGACGGAGTTGCACAGGGCAATCAGCACATCTTCGGTGCCGTGGACGATGGGGGCGGTGGGTTGGCTCATGGCTGCATTGGTTCAAGAGATCGCTGATTATGTATGCAACACTTTGTTGCATAGAGATATCTGCAGCAATTGAAGGCTGCCGCTGTCTGTTAACGTGCCTGCTTTTGGAAAATCAGAGGTATTCATGCAGAGCAAGCTGTGGCGCCTGGCGGCCAGTGTCATTGTGGTGACGGGTTTGACCGCCTGTTCGAGCTTGTCCGGCATGACGGACAAGGTTTCCCAGACCTGGGACAAGACCTGGACCGGTCTGACGGGCAAGAAGCAGGCCCAGGCCCAGGCCCAGACCGAGGTCAGGCAGGCCGGCCCTGCCGCCGCAGGCCTCAAGCCTAGCGAGGAAAGCGGGCGCTGGCAGGGGCTGTACAGCCTGGACGGCGAGACGGCCCGGTTTCAGGAATGCGAAAGCGGCCAGATCATCGGCGTGCTGCCCGAGGGAGACAGCGTGCTGCTGGAGCAGGCCTATCTGAACACGCGCAGCAGCGCCACTGTCGCCATGCTGGCCGAGGTACAGGGCAGGGTGGTGGAGCGAGCCGTGGCTGATCCGGTGCTGGCTCGACAGGGGCGCAAGATGTTGGCGCTGCGGGTGGAGCGCTTTGTCGCCCTGTCCAGCCAGGCGGCCTGCCGCAATGCCAAGGCCAACTGGTAGGCAGCGGCCCGCTGCCGAAAGCACTTTTGATAGCTGCCAGCGCTTTGTCATAAAGCGCTGTAGCCGTTTTTGATCCTTATCTGGCAGCGGCGCGCGCCTGCTCCAGCCAGCTGTCAAAAGTCTGCTGATGGGCCTTGATCCAGCCGTCCACATGGCGGCTGACGTCGGCCGAGCTGCTCTCGCCCTGGCGCATGCGCATGTTCTGGGCATTGATGTCCTCGATGGGCAGCTGCATCACGGCAAACAGTTTGGCAGCGGCCGGATTTTTCTCGGCCCAGGCCTTGTTGGCCAGGATGTATTGCTGATTGAGCTGGAAGCCGTAGTTCTTGCCATTGGGTAGCTGGGTCTGGTCCTCGCCCTGTGCCCCGGGGACATTGGGTACCTCCAGCCAGCTGACCTCCTTGCCCGGGCGCAGCACGGTGTTCACCCAGAACGGGGTCCAGACGTAGTAGAGAATGGGCTTGCCGCTTTTGTAGCGGGTGATGGTGTCGGCAATCAAGGCCTGGTAATTGCCTTGCCTGTGGGTAATGCTGGACTCCAGATCCAGTCCCTTGAGATGTTTGTTGATGGCCAGCTCGCAGCCCCAGCCGGGGTTGCAGCCCGTCAGGTCGGCCTTGCCGTCGCCGTCGGTGTCGAACAGCGCCGCCAGCTTGGGGTCCTTGAGCTGCGTGATGCTGGTGATCCGGTACTTCTCGGCCGTGGCCTTGTCGATCAGATAGCCTTGGACCGCATTGCGCGAATAGGTGCCAGAGCGATAGAAGGCCTTGTCTGCGCCATTGTTCTCATAGAAGGCACGGTGCAGAGGCATCCAGTGAGTCGCGGTAAAGGTGGCATCGCCCTGGGCCACGGCCACATGCTGGGTGCCGTTTTCCAGGCTCTTGACGGGCTGTACCCGGTAGCCCAGCTTCTCCAGAGCACGCGAAACCAGCAGGGTCTGGAACATTTCCTCATCCACCGTGCCCTTGAGCGGTTGCACCGAGACGCCTTTGCCGGGCAGATCGCCAGAGCTCGTTTGTGCTTGAGCGGCAGCAGCACCAAAGCTCAGCAAGGCGATGGCAACCAGATAGCGGTATCGGGGCTGCAGGGTTGGGAGAGGGGAATGTGCGGGCGTGTCGCGGTGCATGAGTACTCCTTGGATGCTGGGTGCCTACCCCGAAATCGGCATGAAAAAAGCGAGAGGGTTGATGAAAGAAACGGCGCCCGAACCCGGTTCGGTGCGCCGTTGGCGAATCAGGATTTCAGGGCTGCGGCCTTGGCCTGGACAATCCAGGCGTCAAAAGTCTTCTGGTGGCCCTTGATCCAGGCGTCCACATGGCGGTGGATATCGGCGGGCTTGCTTTCCCCTTCGCGCAGCAGCTGGTTCTGGCGGCTGATGTCGCTGATGGGAATCTGCATGATCTCGAATAGCTTGCCGGCAGCGGGGTTCTGTTCGACCCAGAGCTTGTTGGCCACGATGTACTCGTTGTTGAGCGGAAAGCCGTAGTTGCGGCCATTGGGCAGCCGGGTGTCGGTGCCGGCCTGCACGCCGGGCATGGAGGAGCGCGGTACTTGCAGCCACACCACTTCCTGGCCGGGGCGCAGCACATTGCTGAGCCAGTACGGTGTCCAGGCGTAGTACAGCACGGGCTTGCCGGCCTTGAAGCGCGCCAGCGTGTCGGCAATCAGGGCCGGATAGTTGCCCTGTGTGTAGCTGACGGTGCTTTCCAGACCGAAAGCCTTGATCTGGTGGGCCACCACGGCCTCGCCGCCCCAGCCGGCGTTGGGGCCGATCAGATTGGCCTTGCCGTCGCCGTCGATATCGAACAGGGCTGCCAGTCCAGGATCCTTGAGCTGGTCGAGATGGGTGATCTTGTGTTCGTCGGCCGTCTTCTTGTCGATCATGTAGCCCTGGGCCGCACCGGCTGCATACACGCCCTTGCGCGAGAGCTTGGCGTCGCCGCCGGCCTGCTGATAGAACTCGGCGTGGTGCGGGTTCCAGTGGTTGGCCATGAAACTGGCATCGCCATTGGCCACGGCCACGTGGATCAGCGGGTAGTCCAGCTCTTCCCAGGGCTTGACGGTGTAGCCCAGTTGCTGCAGCGCCTTCATCACCAGCAGCGTCTGGAAGTTCTCCTCGGCCAGAGCGCTCTTGACGGGCAACACGGTGATGCCTTTGCCCGGAAGCGCATCGCCAGACACATTCTGGCCGGCTGCCCAGCTTGGTGACTGACCCAGACTCAGCGCTGCGGCTCCGGCCGTGCCCAGCAGCAGCTGGCGCCTGGCGCGTCGGTTTGGGGTCGGGGTCTGCACAGACTTGCTCATTGTTCTTGTCTCTCCTTGGCTTGGGTGGGCCTGCGGCCCGATTGCAAATGACACCCCACGCTCCCCACTGCGTGTGGTTCGCTGCCCCTCCAGGAGGGGCGTTTTATCTTGGGGCGGCCCGGTGATAAAAAAACGGCGGCCGCCGTAGCGGTCGCCGTGATTCGGGGATTGTGATCAGGACTTCTTGGCAGCCGCCAGCGCCTGGCTGATCCAGCCGTCGAAAGTCTTCTGATGGGCCTTGATCCAGCCGTCGGTGTGACGCTCGATGTCGGAGGCCTTGTTCTGGCCCTGGCTCATCATGTAGTTCTGGGCGTTGATGTCGCCCACGGGCAGCTTGATGATTTCAAACAGCTTGGCTGCCGCAGGGTTTTGCTCGGCCCAGGCCTTGTTGGCCACGATTTGCTGGTTGTTGGCAATGAAGCCGTAGTTCTTGCCGTTGGCCAGCTTGGTGTCGGTGCCGGACTGTTCGCCGGGTAGCGCGGAGAACGGAACCTCCAGCCACACCACGTCCTTGCCGGGCTTGAGGACATTGCTCACCCAGTAGGGCGTCCAGGTGTAGTAGAGGATGGGCTTGCCGGCCTTGTAGCGCGTGATGGTGTCGGCCATCAGCGCCGAATAGGTGCCTTGCTTGTGAGTGACGGTGTCGCGCAGCTTGTAGGCGCCAAGCTGGTGCTCGATCATGGCTTCGCAGCCCCAGCCCGGCGTGCAGCCCGTCAGATCGGCCTTGCCGTCACCGTCTGTGTCGAAGAGCTTGGCAATTTCGGGGCTCTTGAGCTGACCCAGATTCGTGATCTTGTACGCATCGGCCGTCTTCTTGTCGATCAGATAGCCCTGGGCCGCATTGGCCGAGAACACGCCCTTGCGGTAGAGCTTGGCGTCGCCGCCCGCATTCTTGTAGTAGTCGGCGTGCAGCGGGTTCCAGTGATTGGCCATGAAGGTGGCATCGCCGTTGGCCAGTGCAATATGGGCCGTGGGGTATTCCACTTCCTTCATGGGCTGGACCTCGTAGCCCAGCTTTTCCAGGGCCTTCATGACGAGCTGGGTCTGGAAGGCTTCTTCGGCAATCGAGCTCTTGAGCGGCTGGACCTTGACGCCCTTGCCAGGAAGCTCGTCGGCAGCGAAAGCAGCGGTGCTCACCATGGACAGGGCCATGGAGGCTGCGGCTGTGCTGGCAAGCAGCCAGTGGCCCAGGCCATGGCGGATGCTGGCAGTGTTGGTGGCTGTATTCATGCGTTCTCCTTGTTCTTGATTCAGATCGTTGCTGGCTTGGTGGCTTCGCTGCCGGGCTTGGGAGCCGGTGCCGAACGCTTGTTGCCCAGCAGACGCACGGCCAGACCAGCTGGGCCGGTGGCCCACCAGCGGGCACTGCCGCGCTTGGGCTCGCCCATGGCCTGGGTGATGCGGTCCAGCACGATGGCCAGCAGCACGATGCCCAGGCCGCCGACGGTGGCCAGACCCATGTCCAGACGGCCGATGCCGCGCAGCACCATCTGGCCCAGACCGCCGACGGCGATCATGGAAGCAATCACCACCATGGACAGGGACAGCATCAGCGCCTGGTTGATACCGGCCATGATGGAGGGCATGGCCAGCGGCAGCTGGACTTTCCACAGCAACTGGGCGGGCGATGCACCGTAGGCACGGCTTGCCTCGATCAGGTCGGGACGTACCTGGCGAATGCCCAGGTTGGTCAGGCGGATCAGCGGCGGCAGGGCAAACACAATCGTCACGATCACTCCGGGCACATTGCCAATGCCGAACAGCATGACCACCGGCACCAGATACACGAAGGCCGGTGTGGTCTGCATGGCGTCCAATAGTGGGCGCGTCCAGCGCTGGGCACGGTCGCTGCTGGCCAGCAAGATGCCGACGGGCAGGCCGATCACGATGCAGAAGAACAGCGAGGTCAGCACCAGGGCCAGCGTGACCATGGCTTCGGACCAGATGCCCAGCAGGGCAACAATCAGCAGCGAAACTGCCGAGCCAATGGCTAGCTTGCGGCCTGCAAACTGCCAGGCCAGCAGGGCAATCAGCAGCACCAGTGCGGGCATGGGGATGGTCTGCAGCACATCGGTCACACCGTTGAGCGTGGCGTCGATGGGGGTACGAACAGCCTGGAAGAAGGGGCGGAAATGATCAACCACCCAGGTGAGGCCGTTGTTGATCGAGTCCTGCACGGGCAGGCCTTCGGTGGTGATCTGGTGCCAGAGCTGGCCTATGCCGCCGTCATGCTCGGGCACATCGGTGGGCGAGGGAGCGCTGAGCCAGTCGGTGCTGCTGGCCTGGCTGGCAGCATCGCCGCTGCTCCAGGCATCGGTGCTTGAGCCGGCATCCGCATCGGCATAGGAGGCAGCCCAGGGATCGGCATCTGCTGCCGAGCTAGTGACATTGGCGCTGGCCGGCTCGGTGGCGGGCGCAGAGGCTGCGGCCCACGGGTCGTCAAAAGCCGTGCTGGTGGTTTCTGTGTTGGGGTTGTTCAGTGCGTTATCGTTCAAATCGGCTCCCTTCTTTTATTGCGCTGCGTGCTGGGCAGCTTGCGTGTTGGACTTGGGCTGGAAGTGCTGGTCCAGCTTGATGGGCGGAATTTCCTTCTGGGGTGGCGGCACCGGCGGGGTGGCTCGATCCAGGAACTTGAGCATGGTGGTGCGACTGATAACGCCCAGGTATTTGCCTTCTTCATCCACCACAGGCAGCGGGTAGGCCGGAGTGGCCACGGTGCCGAACAGCTCGGCCACCGGCGTGCTGCTGGCGATGGGCTTCACATCGGAGATAAAGGCGTGCTTGAGGCCCAGCATTCCCTCGTGGCCGTGCAGCGCATCGCGCAGCGACTGCGACGAGACCACGCCCAGAAAGCGCTTGCGTGCATTGAGCACATAGGCGTAATCGCGGTCGGAGTCCTCCAGCAGGCGAAGCGCGGCGCGGCAACCGCGGTCGCTGTGCTCTGAAATCACGGTCAGCGCCTGGCGAGCGATGTCGGAGGCCTTGAATACGGCTGCCGCATCCACGCCCTGAATGAAGGTGCGCACATAGTCGTTGGCGGGATTGCGCAGAATCTCGTCGGGCGTGCCGACCTGCTGGACCATGCCGTCCTTCATGATGGCGATGCGGTCGCCAATGCGCATGGCTTCGTCCAGATCGTGAGAGATGAAGACGATGGTGCGGCGCTTGATTTCCTGCAGACGCAACAGTTCGGACTGCATCTCGGTGCGGATAATGGGGTCCAGTGCAGAGAAGGCCTCGTCCATCAGCAAAATGGACGGGTCGGAGGCCAGCGCGCGGGCCAGGCCCACGCGCTGCTGCATGCCGCCGGAGAGCTCGTCCGGATAGCTGGCGCCCCAGGCACCTAGGCCTACCTGCTCCAGGGCATCCTGCGCCTGCTGCTGGCGCGTGGCGCGGTCCACGCCGGCCAGCTCCAGACCAAAGGCCGTGTTGTCCAGCACCGTGAGGTGGGGCATGAGGGCAAAGGACTGGAACACCATGGAGATGTCCTTGCGGCGCAGCGCGCGCAGTTCCTTGTCATTGAGCGTATTGATGTCCTGGCCGTCGACCAGGATGCGGCCGCTGGTGGGCTCGATCAGGCGATTGAGCATGCGCACCAGGGTGGACTTGCCCGAGCCCGACAGGCCCATGACCACAAAGATTTCACCGGCCTCGATGGTGAAGTCGGCGTCGAACACGCCGATGGATTGCCCGGTCTGGGCGAGGATCTCCTGCTTGCTCCGGCCCTGTTTCACCAGGTTGAGCGCGGTTTTCGGATCGTTGCCGAAGACCTTGAAGACATGATCGATAGCGATTTGCTTGGCCACTGTGGCGTTCTCCTTTTTGATGAGATGGAACACAGTCCAGCGCCCACAGCCGGCAATGCCGGTGGGCGCTGGCGCACAAGCCAAAATAAAAGCCCTGATGCCGCAGCTCAGCCCGGCCTTGTGGACAGGGCTGCGCAATGCAGATGGCGCAGCGATGGCGCCGAGTTTTCAGCCCGGATGGCACAGCCAGGTGTGCGCAAGAGCTGGCAAATTGGAAGAAGCAGCTGGCTGACAGAGCGGGTACCGACTGGCACGCGTCTGCACGGCTTCTTGTCAGGCCAACCCCGGCAATATCGGCCGGGGAGAGCCCCCTACATCAGGGCCGTGTTTCGGCCCGGTTGACGGGGCTGCGCCAAAGAGCGGCAAGCGCTCATGAATTGACACAACGATCCGCCGGGAAGTGAGTCAACCGCATCTCAACAATGCGGTGACGACCTGCACGGCAGGTTGTAAATGACTTTTTAATATATCGAATTGGGTTTTATGCGTCAAATCAAACTGTAAGCTTTGCCGCCCGCATCCGCCGGAAATAGCGCCATTGAAACATTTGCATACGCAAAAACAGGAGGTGCAAGTGCTTGATAGATAAGGCGTGGCAGCCTACCGAGGGCTTTTTTTTTGCCGGTTGTCAGCTTTTGACGCGTTTTGCCGCTGCCATGGGCATGAAAAAAGCCCCTTCATGGCCAACCATGCGGGGCTTTTTGGGGAGGACGTGTTGTCTCAATGATGAGCGCTTTGGGTGAGCTTGTCGGTCAGCGCAATGGCCAGGGCGCTGAGCAGGAAGACCACGTGGATGATGGTCTGCCACATCAGCACCTGCACTTCATAGCTGCCGGCGTTGATAAAGCTTTTGAGCAGGTGGATGGAGCTGATGCCGATGATGGACAGCGCCAGCTTGACCTTGAGTACCGAGGCATTCACATGGCTCAGCCACTCGGGCTGGTCGGGGTGGGATTCCAGGCCCATGCGGCTGACAAAGGTTTCATAGCCACCCACGATGACCATGATCAGCAGGTTGGAGATCATGACCACATCGATCAAGGCCAGTACCACCAGCATGATGATGGTTTCGTTCAGATGGGTGATCTGGACATCGCTTTTGTAGCCAATATTGGTGATCAGGGCATGCAGGGCTTCCTGATTGCCGAAGACGGCCTCCACCAGATGCCAGAGCTCCAGCAGAAAGTGCCAGACATAGACACCTTGGGCGGCAATCAGACCCAGGTACAGCGGCAGCTGCAGCCAGCGGCTGGCAAAGATCAGCGAGGGCAGGGGGCGCAATGCGCCAGAGGGCTGGAAGCCGCCATGCGGCGTGTGGTGGGTGGGGTTGCCTGCTTCGTCGGAAGGGGTGCGGCTCATGATGTGTGCTCGGGGCGGACTGTATGCGATGGGTGGGCAACGGGATGCCGCCACCTTGTAAGACTGGTTTTGCTGGGGCCGCGTCCCGGACTGCCTGCGCCTTCGAGAGCAGGCCGTAATGTGGGCTCAGGCCTCTGCAGCAGCAGGTGCGCGATTCTAAGGGTTTGTTCCAGGGTGTTTTGAAAAAAATGCAAGCAAATCAACACCAAGCAGGCACTTTCTGCTGCAAAAATGGGAGCGAATGACGGGCTTGACGGCGCGCAAAAGCCGCTTCTCAATTTCAGTCAGTGGGGTGTAAGACCGAGCCTTGACAGTACACCCACAATTATTTCATTGCTTATGCATCAGGAGACAAAACGATGAGCGCTGCGACATCAACCATCGAATCCGTGCTGGTGGAAAACCGTGTGTTCCCGCCCCCTGCGGATTTCGCCGCCAAGGCCCGCATCTCGGGCATGGCGCAATACCAGGCCCTGTGCGATGAAGCCGAGCGCGACTATGAAGGCTATTGGGCACGGCTGGCCCGCGAGAACGTGCAGTGGACCAAGCCCTTCACGCAGGTGCTGGACCAGAGCAACCCGCCTTTCTATAAATGGTTTGCCGACGGCGAGCTCAACGCCAGCGCCAACTGCCTGGACAAGCACATGGGCACGCCCGTGGAGAACAAGACGGCCATCATCTTTGAAGCAGACGGCGGCGAGGTCACCAAGGTCACTTACAAAGAGTTGCTCGCCCGTGTGAGCCAGTTCGCCAATGCGCTCAAGGCGCGCGGCGTGCAAAAGGGCGATCGCGTGCTGATCTACATGCCCATGACCATCGAGGGTGTGGTAGCCATGCAGGCCTGTGCACGCATCGGCGCCACGCATTCCGTGGTGTTCGGCGGTTTCTCGGCCAAGGCCGTACAGGAGCGCATTGTGGACGTGGGTGCCAGTCTGGTCGTCACTTCCAACTACCAGATGCGCGGCGGCAAGGAGTTGCCGCTCAAGGCCATCGTCGACGACGCGCTTGCGCTGGGCGGCTGCGAAGCCGTCAAGAGCGTGCTGGTCTATGAGCGCACGGCCACTGCCTGCAATATGGTCGCGGGCCGCGACATCAGCTTCACCGAGGCATTGGCCGGCCAGTCCACCGAGTGCGAAGCCGTGCCCGTCAATGCCGAGCACCCGCTCTTCATCCTCTACACCAGCGGCTCCACCGGCAAGCCCAAGGGCGTGCAGCATGCCACCGGCGGCTATGTGCTGTGGGCCAAGCAGACCTTCGAATGGACTTTCGATGCCAGGGACAGCGATGTCTTCTGGTGCACGGCCGATATCGGCTGGATCACCGGCCACAGCTATGTGGCCTATGGCCCGCTGGCGGCCGGTGCCACGCAGATCGTCTTCGAAGGCGTGCCGACCTTCCCCAATGCGGGCCGCTTCTGGCAGATGATAGAGCGCCACCAGTGCAGCATCTTCTACACGGCACCCACGGCCATACGCTCGCTGATCAAGGCGGCGGACTCCGACCCCAGCGTCCACCCGAAGAACTGGAATCTGTCCAGCCTGCGTCTGCTGGGTTCGGTGGGCGAGCCCATTAATCCCGAGGCCTGGATGTGGTATCACAAGCATGTGGGCGGCGAGCGCTGCCCCATCGTGGATACCTTCTGGCAGACCGAGAACGGCGGCCATATGATCACGCCGCTGCCCGGTGCCACGCCTCTGGTGCCCGGCTCCTGCACCCTACCCCTGCCCGGCATCACGGCGGCCATCGTCGACGAGTCCGGTAACGAGATCCCCAATGGCGCCGGCGGCATCCTGGTGGTGAAGAAGCCCTGGCCCTCGATGATTCGCACCATCTGGGGCGACCCCGAGCGCTTCAAGAAGAGCTACTTCCCCGAAGAGCTCAAGGGCTATTACCTGGCCGGCGACGGCGCCGTGCGCAGCGAGGATCGCGGCTATTTCCGCATCACGGGCCGTATCGACGATGTGCTCAATGTCTCGGGCCACCGCATGGGCACCATGGAAATCGAGTCGGCCCTGGTGGCCAAGACCGATCTGGTGGCCGAGGCCGCCGTGGTCGGCCGTCCCGACGACCTGACCGGCGAAGCCATCTGCGCCTTTGTGGTGCTCAAGCGCGGCAAGCCCACGGGCGAGGAAGCCAGGCAGATTGCGACCGAGCTGCGCAACTGGGTGGCCAAGGAGATCGGCCCGATTGCCAAGCCCAAGGACATCCGCTTCGGCGACAACCTGCCCAAGACCCGCAGCGGCAAGATCATGCGCCGCCTGCTGCGCTCGCTGGCCAAGGGAGAAGCGATTACCCAGGACACCAGCACTCTGGAGAATCCCGCGATCCTCGAGCAATTGTCGGAGACCAATTGAGCCGGCGCATGCCGCTGATCTGAACGCATCATGACGACAGGGCCGCTGGCAACAGCGGCTTTGCCATTTCTGGCGCTTGCTGACGCAAGCCGATGCGATCTTGGGTTAAAACAAGGCATTCCGGAGTACAAGGAGAAGAGCATGAACTTTCGCACCATCTGCATTGCCATCATCGTGGCCCTGATTGCCGTGTTGGCAGCCTTCAACTGGACGGCGCTGTCCACACCTGCAACGGTTTCGCTGGGCCTGACCGAAATCCAGGCACCGCTGGGCGTGCTCATGCTGGCGCTGACGATTTTGCTGAGCGTGTTCTTCATCGCCTATGTGCTGTGGATGCAAGGCTCGGTGCTGCTGGAGGCACGCCGCCACGCCAAGGAGATGCAGGCCCAGCGCGATCTGGCCGACAAGGCCGAGGCTTCGCGTTTCACGGAGCTGCGCAGCGTGCTCGAAGCCTTGCATGCCAGGGACAAGGAAGAGGTGATGGCTCGGCTCGATGTGCTGGAAGCGCATCTGGTGCAGCGCGCCCAGGAGTCGGACAACAGCACGGCAGCCTATGTGGGGCAGCTGGAACAGCAGGTGCACCAGATCAATCGCTGATGCCTCAATACTGATAGCCTCAATCGCTTTGCCTACAAGCGATTGAGGCGTATTCGGCATGAAAAAGCCGCTGCACTGCAGCGGCTTTTTCACGCAGGCGAACCGAATTACTTCTTGTCGTTGCCCAGCTGTGGCAGGGCGTTGGCGCTGCTCACGCTCAGCAGGCCGGCTTGCGAGTAGATGGCCAGCTTGGCGCGGGTGTCGATCAGGTCCAGGTTGCGCATGGTCAGCTGACCGATGCGGTCGATGGGGCTGAAAGGCGCGTCTTCGACCTTTTCCATGGACAGACGCTCGGGAGCGTAAGTCAGGTTGGGCGACTCGGTGTTCAGGATGGAGTAGTCGTTGCCGCGGCGCAGTTCCAGCGTCACGGTGCCGGTCACGGCGCGGGCCACCCAGCGCTGCGAAGATTCGCGCAGCATGATGGCCTGGGGGTCGAACCAGCGGCCCTGGTACAGCAGACGGCCCAGGCGCAGGCCGTTGATGCGGTACTGCTCGATGGTGTCCTCGTTGTGGATGCCGGTCACCAGACGCTCGTAGGCAATGTGCAGCAGGGCCATGCCGGGGGCTTCGTAGATGCCGCGGCTCTTGGCTTCGATGATGCGGTTCTCGATCTGGTCGCTCATGCCCAGGCCGTGGCGGCCGCCGATGCGGTTCAGCTCCAGGAAGACTTCCACGGCATCGGTGTATTCCTTGCCGTTGATGGCCACGGGGCGGCCTTCTTCGAAGGTGATGGAGACTTCTTCTGCCTTGACTTCAACTTCGGGCTTCCAGAAAGCCACGCCCATGATGGGGTTCACGATGCGGATGCCAGAATTCAGGAACTCCAGGTCCTTGGCTTCGTGGGTGGCGCCCAGCATATTGGAATCGGTGGAATAGGCCTTCTCGGCCGACATCTTGTAGCCGAAACCTTCCTTGGTCATGAAGGCCGACATTTCTGCACGGCCGCCCAGCTCGTCGATGAAGTTGCTGTCCAGCCAGGGCTTGTAGATCTTCAGCGCGGGATTGGTGAGCAGACCGTAGCGGTAGAAGCGCTCGATGTCGTTGCCCTTGAAGGTCGAGCCGTCGCCCCAGATGTTGACGTCGTCTTCCTTCATGGCGGCCACCAGCATGGTGCCGGTCACGGCACGGCCCAGGGGCGTGGTGTTGAAGTAGGTGATGCCGCCGGTGGAAATGTGGAAAGCGCCGGACTGGATGGCGGCAATGCCTTCGTTGGCCAACTGGGGACGGCAGTCGATCAGACGGGCCTTTTCTGCGCCATATTCCATCGCCTTGCGGGGGATTTCGTCGTAATCGGCTTCGTCGGGCTGACCCAGGTTGGCCGTGTAGGCGTAGGGCAGGGCACCCTTGTTCTTCATCCAGCGCAGAGCGGCAGAAGTGTCCAGGCCGCCGGAGAAGGCGATGCCGACCTTCTGGCCGACGGGAACATGTTGCAGAATGGTTTCCATGAGATTTCTCTTCAAAGTGATAGCTGCAATCGCTTGATGGGTAAACGATTGGGGCTGAAAAGGCTTGAAATTCTCGGGTCTGGCCCGAAGCCGGGCCAGGCGCGGATCAGGCGTAGTGGCAGATGTAGTGGTAAGCCTCGGTCACGCGGATGTCGAACTTGGAGTTCGCGGGAATCTGGAAGCTCTCGCCGGCCGAGGACTTCTTCCACTCGTCGCCGCCGTCGAGCTTGTATTCGCAGGAGCCGCCCACGCATTCCATGATTTCTGCGGCTGCGGTGCCAAAGGTCAGCGTTGCAGGCAGCACCACGCCCACCGACTTCTTGGTGCCGTCGGCCAGCGTGAAGCTGTGGCTGACGCACTTGCCGTCAAAGTAAACATTGGCCTTGGTGGTGAGGCTGACGCCTGCGATGGTTTCGGTGGTCATGGAAGAGGTACGCTGTGCGTGGTCGAAGATCAAAAGCATCGATTTTAGGCCACGGGATTTGCACCTGCGCGAATGCCCAGCAAAGGCAGGAAAAACAAGAGCCCCGTGACGGGGCTCCTGAGCGGCTCGCAAGGCCGGATCGGCTTGGATCAGCGGCGCCAGCCATGGCCGCCGTGGCCACCGTGCCAGCCCGGACGGTAGCCGGGTCGGTAGTAATGGGGGCGGGTGGCGTAATAGGCGCCCGCACCAATGGCTGCGCCGATCAGCAGCGGCGCCACATAGTCAGACGCCGAGTAGGTCGAGCCTACCGAGTAGGTGGGCGCCACGGGCTGAGGGGCGTAATAGCCGCTGTCGTAGTTCTGCGGATAGCTGGTGCTGTAGGCGCCCTGAGGAGGCGTCTGGGTGCTGTAGTAGCCGTCGTTGCTGTAGACCGGGTCGTTGGCCACGGGTTGCACATTCAGCGCAATCCATTGGCCGGGCGGGTTGGCGGTCTGCGTGGTGTAGTTGCGACCGTTGTACTCATAGGTCACGTTGTAGCCCACGGTACGGTTCTGGTAGAAGGTCTGCGTGCTGCACTGGCGCATGTTCTGGTACTGCACCGGGCCCGAGGCTTCGGCCTGATTGCCGAGCATGGCACCGCCGACCACGCCGGCTGCCGTGGCCGCAGCACGGCCGCCACCGCCACCGATGGCATTGCCTATCAGGCCGCCGGCAATGGCTCCGACCACGGCACCTGCACCGGTGGGGCGAGGAGCGACCGCCACCGGCTGGTCGCTGCAGACCTGCTGCGGCACGGCGACCTGCTGGGTGATGGGGGTCGAGGACAGCACGCGACCGCGCTCCTGGGCATAGGCCCCGGTGGCGGCCACGGCGGTCAAAGTCAAAACTGCCAGAGTTTTCATCAACATCTCTCCTGTCTCTGAAGCTTTAACGCATCAGATCACCGAAAAGTTTAGGGGATCTGCGTAAATTCAAGCACTCGGCACCGTAAAACTAGGTAAAGCCATGTGTAAATGTGAGCGTTTGCTTATGTGTTTTGCAGCGTATCCCATTCATCGGCCTTGAAACCGACGGTGATTTTCCCGTCGGCCCATTCCACCACGGGTCGCTTGATGGTGCTGGCGTGCTCCTGCATCACGGCGGCGGCACTGGGCGCATCCACGGCAGAGGCCTTTGTCGCGTCATCGAGCTTGCGCCAGGTCGTGCCCTGGCGGTTGAGCAGCTTTTCCCAGCCCAGAGCCTGCATCCACTGGGGCAGACGCTCGGCGGGAACGCCTTGTTTCTTGAAGTCGTGGAATTGGTAAGTAATACCTTGCTCACTGAGCCAGCTGCGTGCTTTCTTGACGGTGTCGCAATTGGGGATGCCGTAGACGGTGGTGATCTTGCTCATGGTGTTCGGTAGCGGTGAAACGGTTGGAGTCAGATGTAACGCATTTGCCAAGTGCCGGCAGCCATAGGGCCTCTGACAGTGGGCGACAATAGCGCCCAGTATGCACACCATATTCCCCACCTTGGATGCCTGGCTGGCTTATTGCGAGCGCCTGCATCCCCAGAACATCGCCCTGGGTCTGGATCGCGTGCGTGAAGTCGCACAGCGCATGGGCCTGCAATTCGACTGCCCCGTCATCACGGTGGCCGGCACCAATGGCAAGGGTTCGACCTGTGCCATGCTGGAGGCCGTGGCCCTGCAGTCCGGCTATCGCCCCGGTGTCTATACCTCGCCGCATCTGGTTCACTTTGAAGAGCGCTGCCGTGTGGGCGGCGAGATCGTCAAGGCCGAGGAGCTGATACCGCATTTCGAGGCGGTGGAGCAGGCCAGGGTGAAGGAAGGGCAAGAGGTTGCACTCACTTACTTCGAGTTCACCACGCTGGCGATATTGCGCCTGATGAGTCTGTCCAGGCTGGATGTGGCGATTCTGGAAGTGGGTCTGGGAGGCCGGCTCGATGCCACCAATATCATCGATGCCGACTGCGCCATCATCACCAGCATCGATCTCGATCACATGGAACTGTTGGGCCCCGATCGCGAAAGCATTGGCCGGGAAAAAGCCGGCATCATGCGTGCCGGTCGTCCCGTCATCGTCAGCGACCCCGTGCCGCCGCAAAGCGTGATCGATCACGCGGCCGAAATCGGTGCCGACCTCTGGCGCTTCGGCAAGGATTTCAACTACGACGGCGACAAGCAGCAATGGGGCTGGGCTGGCCGTGGCCGCCGCTATGCGGGGCTGGCCTATCCGGCGCTGCGCGGCGCCAATCAGCTGATGAATGCTTCCGGCGTGCTGGCCGCCTATGAAGCCATTCGCGGCAAGCTGCCAGTGACGGCGCAGGCCGTGCGCACGGGCTTGTCCATGGTGGAGCTGCCCGGTCGCTTCCAGATCGTTCCCGGTCAGCCCACGCTGGTGCTGGATGTGGCGCACAACCCGCATTCGGTGGCGGCACTCACGGCGAATCTCGATGCCATGGGTTACTTCCCGACCACGCATGCCGTATTCGGTGCCATGGCCGACAAGGACTGGGAGCCCATGCTCACCAAGGTGGGGCCGCTGGTCGACCGCTGGTATTTCACCGATCTGCCCACGCCGCGTGCGGATTCTGCGGAAAACCTCAAGGCCAAGCTGCAGCAACTGCAGGCCCAAGGCGTGATCCGCAAAGATGTGAGCATGCAGACCTTTGCCAATCCCCAGCAGGCCCTGGATGCAGCAGTCGCGGCAACGGAGGCGGCTGATAGAATCGTGGTCTTTGGATCGTTCTTCACTGTGGGCGGAGTGTTGCAAAACGGCACGCCTCGTCTGAACGCCAAACACCTGGCTCACTGAGTCAGCGGTCTGCCGTCCTGGCTTTTGCCGGGTGGCAGGCCTCAACAAGTCCTCACTCATGGCATTTTTCAATTTCCGTTGGCCTGGCAAAAAAGACGAAGCCGAGTCCGTGGCCGGAGCCAAGCGCCCCAGTCGCCTGGCCCAGGGCGAAAGCGTGGAAGCCATGCGCCGCCGCGCACGTCATCGTCTCATCGGGGCGGCCGTGCTGGTGCTGATCGGTGTGGTGGGCTTCCCGCTGCTGTTCGACACGCAGCCACGTCCCATTCCGGTCAATATCCCGATTGAAATTCCCGATCAGGCCAATTCGGCCCCTGAGGTCGTGCCTGGCACCCAGGTGGCGAGCCAGACGGCTGCACCGTCAGGGCGTGTTGCTGCCAATGCTTCTCTGGATGATGGCGAAGAAGTGCTTGCGCCTTCGGCCAGGCCTGCAGCTCCTGCGGCGGCCGCTGTGGCGCCTGCTGCGCCGGTGGTCGGGGCTGCAGTCACTGCGGCTGCCGTCGGCACTGCCGCTGCGGTGGCATCTCAGGTCAAGCCCGAGCCCAAACCAGAGGTCAAACCTCAGCCCAAGCCGGAGCCCAAACCGGAGCCCAAACCGGAAGTAAAGCCCGAGCGCAAGCCGGAACCGAAGCCTGAAAAACCCAAGGCCGAGGTCAAGCCAGAGGTCAAACCTGAGGTCAAGAAGCCGGAAGTCAAACCCGAGCCCAAGCACAAGCCTGAAGCACCCAAGGTGGACGAGGCCGCCCGTGCCCGTGCACTGCTGGAGGGGCGCAGTACCTCGGAAGCAGCACCGGCCAAGGAGGCTGCAGCGACTAACGAGCGCTTTATCGTTCAGATCGGCGCCTTTGCTGAAGTCGGCAAGGCCAACGAAATCAAGGGCAAGCTGGGGACCGGAGCCTTTACCCAGACCGTGGATACCAAGGACGGCAAGCGCACACGTGTTCGCATGGGGCCTTTCAAGAGCCGCGAAGAAGCCGAGAAGGCTGCCGCCAGAGCCAAGGCCCTGGGTTTGCCGGCATCGGTGTTCAAGGCTTGAGACCGGTTTTCCGGCAACGGTTTGATTGATGAGCACGCTGGACTGGATTTTTGTGGTCGTTGTGCTGGGCTCCTTGTTGCTGGGGGCCTGGCGCGGTCTGGTCTATGAAGTCCTGTCCTTGCTGGGCTGGCTGGTAGCCTTCATGGTCGCGCGGACCTGGGCGCAAGAGGTGGCGGTGTGGCTGCCGCTGGATGGCTGGGACATGCAGCTGCGTTATGCGGCGGGCTTTGTGCTGCTGCTGGTGGGGTCCATGTTTGCCTGGGGAGTGATCTCCTGGCTGTCCAAGCAGTTGATTGAAGCCGTGGGTCTGAGGCCTGTGGATCGCACCCTGGGCGCATTGTTCGGTGTCTTGCGTGGTGGCCTGCTGCTGCTGGTGCTGGCTCTGGTGATCCAGTACACGCCGCTGCACAAGGCTTTGTGGTGGCAGGACTCGATGCTGGCGCCCTGGTTGATTGAGGCGCTGGGCTGGGTGCTGCCGGCTCTGCCAGAGGAGTGGGGGCAGTATCTGCCCAAGGCTTCCTCTTGAAGCGAAGTTTTTTGCCGCAATTTACCTAAGGGTTGAAAGTGGCTAAGGTGCTTGCTGTAAAACGCAGTGGGTGCTGACGAGAGTTTGGTGTTGGCGTGATCCGCCATGCCGGATATCAAAGCGCAGGCTAGCCAATGGGTGGCGAAGCAGGCGAGTGTGGCGAAGGGCGACTTTCGCGAACAGATGGAACGCAACTATGTGTGGAATCGTTGGTGTGGTGAGCACCACACCCGTGAATCAGCTGATTTATGACGCTTTGCTGCTGCTGCAGCACCGTGGGCAGGATGCAGCCGGCATCGTGACCCAGCAGGAACGCAAGTTCTTCATGCACAAGGCCAAGGGCATGGTGAAGGATGTGTTCCGCACCCGCAATATGCGTGCTCTGCCCGGTGATGTGGGTCTGGGTCAGGTGCGTTATCCCACGGCGGGCAATGCCTCCAGCGAGGAAGAGGCTCAGCCCTTCTACGTGAATGCGCCCTTCGGCATCGTCATGGTGCACAACGGCAACCTCACCAATGCCAAGCAGCTGCGTCGCGAACTGGCGGATACCGACCATCGCCACACCAACACCGAAAGCGACTCCGAGGTCCTGCTCAACGTGCTGGCGCACGAGATCGGTCGCGCCTCCAGCGGCGCTCCGCTGCAGAGCGAGGAAATCTTCAAGGCCGTGCGTGCGGTGCACAAGCGCATCAAGGGCTCTTACGCCGTGATCGCGCTGATCGCCGGCTACGGCCTGCTGGCCTTCCGCGATCCCTTCGGCATTCGTCCGCTGTGCATGGGGCGCGGCAATGATGGCACCATCATGCTGGCCAGCGAGTCCGTGGCGCTGGAAGGTACGACCCATCAGTTCGAGCGCGACATCGCTCCCGGCGAAGCGATCTTCGTGCACAACGACGGCCGCGTCGAGAGCCAGCAATGCGCTGAAAAGACCCAGCTCAATCCCTGCGTGTTCGAGTATGTGTATCTGCACGTCCCGACTCCACCATGGATGGCATTTCGGTCTATCAGGCTCGCCTGAACATGGGGGAAACGCTGGCCAAGCGCGTGATCTCCATGGTGCCGCCCAATGAAATCGATGCGGTGATTCCCATTCCCGAATCGAGCCGCCCCAGCGCCATGCAATTGGCACAGTTGCTGGGCAAGCCCTATCGCGAAGGTTTTGTGAAGAACCGCTATGTGGGCCGTACCTTCATCATGCCGGGTCAGGGCGCTCGCAAGAAGTCGGTGCGCCAGAAGCTCAACGCCATCAGCAGCGAGTTCAAGGGCCGCAATGTGCTGTTGGTCGATGACTCCATCGTGCGCGGCACCACCTCCAAGGAAATCGTGCAGATGGCGCGCGATGCAGGTGCCAACAAGGTGTATCTGGCCTCCGCTGCGCCCCCCGTGCGTCACCCCAATGTGTACGGCATCGATATGCCCACGCGCTCCGAGCTGGTGGCTCACGGCCGCACGGTCGAGGAAATTCGCCAGGTCATCGGCTGCGACGCGCTGATCTATCAGGACGTGGAAGCCATGAAGCAGGCCGTGGGCAAGATCAATGCCCAGGTAAGCGGTTTCGAGGCCTCGTGTTTCGACGGCATCTACATCACCGGCGATATCTCCGATGAAGAGGTGACGGCGCTCAACGAAGGCCGCAACCGCGGCAGCGAAGAGGAGAGCGAAGACACTTCGCGCCTGTCCCTGCCGAATGCTCAGGAAAGCTGAGCGCTGGCGTTAAAGCGCAGCGAATGACCGAGTCGGAAAGGGTTGCTTAGGCAACCCTTTTCATTCGGGAGGACAATGGCAGAGCTGTGCGGTCGGTATGCTCTTTAAAAGTGAGCTGTTGACGTATGCTCATTAAGGGTTTGAGCCTGATACGACTCAAATTTCATGATGTGCGAGCAAAGCATATTCAAAGACCGGCACGGCGAGTGCCGCCGGTCAAGCTGGTAGAGCAGCATGCGTGCGGGCCTGATTGGCGGTCTGCAGCGGACTCATGACCGGTACCAACCATCTGGATTTGACGATTGTGACCAACAAGACATTACCCGAAGGTTTGCATCCTGAAACTCTGGCCGTGCGCGAAGCGGTCGAGCGCAGTCAGTGGGGCGAGCATTGCGAAGCCCTGTACATGACCAGCAGCTTTGTGCAGCCCGATGCGGCGACCGCAGCGCGCCGCTTTGCCAATGAAGAGCCGGGCTTCACCTACAGCCGCACTGGCAACCCCACGGTCACCAGCTTTGAAAAGCGTCTGGCGGCCATGGAAGGCACGGAATGTGCGGTAGCGACCTCCACCGGCATGTCGGCCATCTTGCTGGTGGCGCTGACGGCGCTCAAGACGGGCGATCATGTGATCTGCTCGCAGTCCATGTTCGGCTCCACCATCAAGCTGCTGGGAACCGAAATGGCACGCTTCGGCGTGGAAACCACGTTTGTCTCGCAGACCGATATCGAAGCCTGGAAGGCGGCCATCAAGCCCAACACGCGCATGCTGTTTGCCGAGACGCCCACCAACCCGCTGACCGATCTCTGCGACATCGCCGCACTGGCCGAGCTGGCGCACGCCAACAACGCGCTGCTGGCCGTGGACAACAGCTTCGCCACTCCCGTGCTGCAGCAGCCCGTGAAGTTCGGCGCCGACCTCGTCGTGCACTCGGGCACCAAGTTCCTTGACGGCCAAGGCCGCGTCATGGCCGGTGCGGTTTGCGGCACCATTGCCCTCGTGGACAAGGTCATGGGCACTTTCTTGCGCAGCGGCGGTCTGAACATTGCTCCCTACAATGCCTGGACGGTGATGAAGGGTCTGGAAACCCTGGCTTTGCGCGTCAAGGCGCAAAGCGCAGCAGCGCTGGAGTTTGCCGCCTGGCTGGAAGCCCATCCCAAGGTGGCGCGTGTGTACTACCCGGGCCTCAAGAGCCATCCTCAGCACGAGCTGGCCATGCGCCAGCAAAATGGCATGGGCGGTGCGGTGCTGGCCTTCGATGTGGTGGGCGAGGGTGCCGAGCAACTGCGTGCCAATGCCTTCCATGTCGTGGACAGCACGCGTCTGTGCTCGATTACGGCCAACCTCGGTGATGTGAAGACCACCATCACCCATCCGGCCAGCACCTCGCATGGTCGTCTGACCGAGGACCAGCGTCAGGCTGCCGGCGTGGGTCAGGGTCTGATTCGTATTTCCGTGGGTCTTGAGCATCTGGAAGACCTCAAGGTCGACCTGGCTCGCGGACTGGATACGCTGTGAAACACTCCCTGAGTCGCTTCGCGCCTTCCCCTTCCTGGGGGACTATGCCTGCGCTGCGAGGCGGCTCTTGCTCGGCATCTCTGGCCGAGACTGCGTGCGTATCAAGCGCCGCAGCCTTGGCGCGGGGAATGTCGTACAAGGATTTCTGATATGACAAACAACAAAATTCGCACCCGCTTTGCCCCTTCGCCCACGGGTTTCATCCATCTGGGCAATATTCGTTCGGCCCTCTATCCTTGGGCGTTTGCGCGCGCCAATGGCGGCGACTTCGTGCTGCGCATCGAGGACACCGATCTGGAGCGTTCCACCCAGGCTTCCGTGGACGTGATCCTGGAAGGCATGGAGTGGCTGCAACTCGACCATGACGAAGGCCCGTTCTACCAGATGCAGCGCATGGATCGCTACAAGCAGGTGCTGGCGACCTTGCAGGAAAAAGGCTATGTCTACCCCTGCTATATGAGCATGGAGGAACTGGACGCGCTGCGTGAAAAGCAGATGGCTGCCAAGGAAAAGCCCCGCTATGACGGCACATGGCGTCCCGAGGAGGGCAAGGTCCTGCCCGCGATTCCCGAAGGCGTGAAGCCCGTGCTGCGCTTCAAGACTCCGCAAACCGGTGTGGTGGGCTGGGACGACAAGTGCAAGGGTCGTATCGAGTTCCAGAACTCCGAGCTCGACGATCTGGTGATTGCCCGACCCGACGGCACGCCCACGTACAACTTCTGCGTCTGCGTGGACGACATGGACATGAACATCACCCATGTCATCCGTGGCGACGACCATGTGAACAACACGCCGCGCCAGATTCACATCTTTGAAGCGCTGGGTGCCACCGTGCCTACCTTTGCCCACCTGCCCACCGTGCTCAACGAGCAAGGTGAAAAGATGAGCAAGCGCAACGGTGCCAAGGCCGTGACCCAGTACCGCGATGAAGGCTATCTGCCCGATGCCATGGTGAACTATCTGGCCCGCCTGGGCTGGAGCCATGGCGACGACGAAATCTTCAGTCGCGCCCAGTTCCTGGAGTGGTTCAACCTGGATCACCTGGGCCGCAGTGCCGGCCAGTTTGACGAAGCCAAGCTGCGCTGGGTCAATGCCCAGCATCTGAAGGCCATGGACGACGCCGAGCTGGCCCAGTTGGTCAAGCCCTTTGTCGTCAAGGCGGGCGTGGCCGAGAGCCTGATCGACGCCGATGACCGTCTGGTGCGCATTGCTGCCTTGTTCAAGGACCGTTGCGAGACCTTGGTGGATCTGGCCAACTGGGCCAAGGTCTTCTATGCGGACAGCGTGGAGCGCAATGCGGAAGACTACGCCAAGCATGTGACCGAGGCGGCCAACCCCGTGCTGGATGCATTTGCGGCCGTGGTGGAAAACGTGGAATGGACCAAGGAAGCCATTGCGGCTGCGATCAAGGAGCTGCTCAAGGCGCAGGGCGTGAAGATGCCCGTGCTGGCCATGCCCGTACGTGTTCTGACCGTGGGCACGGCCCATACTCCCTCGGTCGATGCGGTGCTGGAATTGCTCGGACGTGAAAAAGTTATCGCGCGTTTGAAAAATCGCTAAAAACCTGTCTATAATTCGAGTCTCTGCAAAACGCGACTGATTAAAAGGTTGTCTTGCAGGGAGTTTTTGGGGGTATAGCTCAGCTGGGAGAGCGCTTGCATGGCATGCAAGAGGTCATCGGTTCGATCCCGTTTACCTCCACCAAAATTAATGACGGCGAGTCGCAA